>JACRCB010000119.1 GCA_016219165.1 Deltaproteobacteria bacterium
CCCGGAAAGACCTTTTACCTCCATCTTAAGGAGTGTGAGTTCAGGTTCAATAACCGAAAACAAAATCTGCACCGGTTGGTACTGAAAATTTGTAGGGAGAAACCTTTATAAAAAGGGTCCTATTCTAGTCAAGACCCTTTACAAAAAGGTTCTCTCAAGATACTTTTTCAGAGATTCCTTAAAGGAAAGTTTTCCCGGAAATATTTTTCAACCCGAGGCCATCTTATGCGTCCCCTCGTATGGATAGTAATATCCTTCTGCCTCGGCCTCTTAGGCTCCAGCTATCTTAAACCCGGCTACGAGGTTATACTTCCGTTCATCCTTTTTTCTTTTATCCCCATAATCGCCGCCTCGTTCAGAAATTCGCGGATAAGGCCCCCTTTCTACCTGCCACTTTTTTTCTTCACAGGCGCGCTCTTTATCCTTCCGATGGTTCGTCCGGCTCCGGGGGGCAACAACATCAAGAATTTCATCCGCCATAAGACACTTCAGAGGGTCGAGGGGGTGGTGGAAGGGGTGGCGGAAGCCGATGCCGACGCCGTCAGGGTTTACGTGGATGCGAAGAGGGTTTTTACGGACGGTTTCTGGCAGGATACGGAAGGGAAGGTCATTATAAACGCCGAGGGGCGCCCGGATGTCAGGAGCGGCGATATGGTCTGGTTTATGTCGAGCCTCAAGGAGCCGAGGAATTTCAATGACAGCGGAGAGTTTGACTACGAATGGTGGTCCAGGACGAGGGGCATAGACGCGCGGGGCAATGTTAAAAGGGGCCTTCTCGTAAGGGTCGAGGAAGGCAGGGGGTTTTTTAACCTGATAGACGGGATAAGGGGCGGCGTGAGGGAGTTTATAGATTCCTCGGGTTTTGAAACTGGCGCGATAATAAAGGCCCTTGTCATAGGAGAAAAAGGCAGTATAGCGGATGAAACGAGAGAGGCCTTCATAAGGTCGGGCACGGCGCACATACTCGCGATTTCAGGGCTGCATGTAGGGTTTGTCGCATACCTATCTTATCTTTTCTTTTTCTGGATATTCAGGAGGAGCGAGAGGCTCCTTCTCGCCGTAAATGTAAAGAAACTCGCATGGTTCATGTCGTTTTTTCCGGTCTTCTCTTACGGGCTCATCTCGGGGTTTTCCGTTTCAACCCAGAGGGCCGTCATAATGGCCGGCGTTTTGGTGCTTACGGTGCTCATAGGAAGGCTGAGGGAGATTTACTCCGCGGTTGCGTTTGCCGCGCTTTTGATACTCGCCCGCGAGCCCGGGGCGTTGTGGGACGTCTCCTTTCAACTTTCTTTTGCGGCCGTCATCTCGATAATATACCTCGTGCCGCGCATGAACTCCCTATGGCCTTCTTCTCTTCCGCA
Source organism: Deltaproteobacteria bacterium (assembly GCA_016219165.1). Lineage (GTDB taxonomy): Bacteria > Desulfobacterota > GWC2-55-46 > GWC2-55-46 > DRQE01 > JACRCB01. The sequence goes on from JACRCB010000119.1 coordinate 1,362, forward strand.
AGGGCAGGATAAAACCCCGGTAAACCGGATAAGGAAACTCGTTAACGGGATGAAGATGCTTTTCCTAATATCGGTTGCCGCGGGTTTGGGTACTTACCCCCCTCTGGCGTATCATTTCCACAGGGTCTCGCTTGCGGGTTTCATTGCAAATATGTTTGTTGTTCCCATTACCGGGTTCATCATCCTGCCGCTTGCCCTGATTTCCGTTCTTGCCGCGATGTTTTGGAAGGGGTTGGCAATTTTCCTCATCGGGGCCGCGGATACCTTCCTTTACCCCGTCGTATGGATTGTGAAATTCCTCTCAGGCCTCCCGTACTCCTCCTTATGGGTGGCTCGGCCGACAATCCTTGAAATAATCATTTTTTACTCCATCATCCTATGCGCCCCGATGGTGAGGAAGAGGCGCGCGGCATTGTTTTTATTGGTATCTCTTGGAAGTCTGTTTTTCCTTGAAAGGGGATGGCTCTATTATGAAGGCCCGCTGCGGGACGGCTTGAAGGTTACGTTTGTAAGCGTGGGTCAGGGTGACGCGGCGCTTGTCCTCTTTCCAGCAAGCGGCCTAAGCCGCGGCAAAAGGATGCTCATAGACGGGGGCGGGAGCCTCGGCGCCGGGTTCGATGCCGGGGAGGGGATAATCGCGCCGATGCTCTGGAAGGAAAGGATTAAAAAGGTCGATTACATCGTGCTCACCCATCCCCAGAGAGACCACATGGAGGGGCTTAAGTTCATAGCGGAGAATTTCAGCCCCGAAGAATTCTGGTGGAGCGGGATAGGGGAACTTCCGCCGCGGTTAAGGGATGTCCTCCGGGAAAAAGGGGTGGAGGTTAGGACAATCGGCTCCGAGTCCCCCGCAACGGTAATAGACGATGTAAGGGTGGATTTCCTGAATCCCCCGAATGCCTACCGGGACGAAGGGCTTGAGATAAACAACTCATCCCTTGTCTTGAAACTTACCTACGGAAAGCGGAGGTTTCTCTTTACAGGGGATATAAAGGAAAAGGCAGAGGGTCTTCTCATGGGAAGGGATATAAGGGCAGACGTATTGAAGGTCCCCCACCACGGAAGCCGTTTTTCTTCAACCCCCTCTTTCATCGACAAGGTAAATCCGGAGGTCGCGGTAATATCAACGGGATGGATGAACAACTTCGGATTCCCGCACGGAGAAACGCTCAAAAGGTACGGAGAAAAAGGGATAACCCTTTACAGAACCGACATGGACGGGGCGGTGACCGTAGAAACGGACGGCGAGAGCCTGGACGTCAAGACCTATTTGACCGGAACGCAATAGAGGAGTATACTCTTAAGGAAACTCTGAAAAAAGCACTTTTGGGGGAAACTTTCTGTAGAAAGGTTCTCCCCCAAACCCCTTTCCAAAGACTTTCAGTTATGGGTAGCTGCCCCACCCGCTTATTTTTGTTAATAAATTCATATAGTTTTCCGGTTAGGGTGGGGCAGCTACCCATAGTTGACTAAAAATTTTTGAAGAGAGTTTGAGAGAAACTTTTTATAAAAAGTTTCTCTCAAAAGAATTAATCAGAGATTCCTTAAGGGTATGAGGACTTTAGCGTTTGTATTTATAATATTATCCTTCTTGGCATCGAGCGTCTCGGCGGCGTTATACTATTGGATTGACGAGAAGGGCGTTATCCACATAACCGACGTCAGGGAAAAAATTCCTCCCGGCTATAGGGACAAGGCAAAGGTGATGGAATCCGGGGAGGAAAAGCCCGGCGAGCCCGGCGTGGAACCCCCGGTAACCCAGCCGAAGGAAAAAGAGGAAGTCTACGGCGACCATCCCCTTTCGTGGTGGCTCAGCAATTTAAGGAGAAAAGAAAAAGAGATAGAGAACGGGGACAAGGAATTGGAGGAGAAAAGCCGCTATATAGAGGTGTTTGAAAAAGGCAGGAGGATAGGCCAGATATACACGGACGAAGAGGCGGCGGCATATATTAAGTATAAGGCAGACATACCGGATATAGGGAAGAGGATAAAAAATCTAAAGGAAGAACTCGCGGACCTTAGAAGGAAGGCGACTTACTACGGGGTGCCCAAGGAGATAAGGGGGGAGTAAGCCCGAGCCTGTAAGAAGCGTATCTCCGGAAAGTTTGCGCGCTAAGCCTCTATACGTTACAAAAAATCCGGTTTCCAGTTTTTTTCATCCGGAGGGCGTTATGCCCTCTTTTTGTTTATGCACCTCCTCGATGGAACGGAGATGACGCGCCGGCATGCCTCTTGAGGAAATAGCGAAGAAAAAGATGCACCACGGCCATAGCGGCAGGTTTTTCAACCCGTGGTCAAAGGGGAAGAGAAGGGGGGTGTTTGATTTCCTCCGATGGCGGTTTTCAAGGAACCCCTATGAGGAGGAAAAAAAGAAAGCGGTCCGGTTTAACGTCGTCAGGCCGGATTTCGGGGAACTTGATGGAAACGGCTCCGATTATGCCGTATGGCTCGGCCATTCGACGGTCTTTATGAAGGCGGGCGGGAAAACAATAATCACAGACCCGGTCTTCCAAGACATCGATTTGTTCATAAAAAGCATAAAGAGAAAAACCCCTTTTCCGGTTAACCCCGAGGAACTCCCCGGCATCGATTATGTCCTGATATCCCACGGCCATTACGACCATCTCGACACAAGGACGGTAAGGTTTTTGAAGGAGCGTTCCGACCCTTTTTTCATAACCGGCCCGGGCTATGAGCGTTACTTTGCCTCCCTCGGGATATCAAGGCACATCGTTCTCGATTGGTGGGAGCAATACGCGGAGGGGGATATAAAGATAAGGGCTTTACCCGTCCAGCATTGGTCGAAGAGGCTTTTTTACGGGACGGATAAGATGCTCTGGTCGAGTTTTCTCCTCGAGCATGGAAAGAGGAAGTATTACTGGATAGGGGATTCCGGTTATTTCGAGGGTTTTAAGGAGGTCGGCGGGAAGTTCGGCCCGGTGGACGTTTTATTCGTTCCCGTAGGCGCGTATGAGCCGAGGTGGTTTATGGAGACTTACCACATGAATCCCGAAGAGGCGTTCAAAACCGCGCAGGATGTGAGGGCGAAGACCTTTATCCCTATACACTGGGGGACATTCGACCTGACCGATGAGCCTCTGTGGCTTCCGATGAAACGCCTGAGAGAGGTCTATAAGGAAGGCACGGGCCCGGCGTTAAAGGTATTGGAGCACGGAGGGCATTTTGCCGTTCCGTGAACTCCGCCATTCGCGCTCGTGCGGCCATATGTTGACATTATCCTTAAGCAAGGATATATTCCAATGGAACGTTTTTCACAAAGAAAGGCTTCGCGTAAACCAAAAAGGAGGAAAGGATGAAAAGAATCGGATTGGCGGCAACCTTGGTCTTATTTTTTGCGGTTTGCATTTTCGGCACTTCTTATGCCGCCGGGCCTGTGAAAGGTAAAATATCAGGCCCAAGGAAGGCGGTTTTTTTAAGAATGCAGATGTGGAAACTCTGGGAAGACCACATCACATGGACGCGGAATTATATTATAAGTTCTCTTTCGGGCCTTGAAGACGCCGATAAGGTTAGAGAAAGGCTTCTTAAAAACGGGGATGACATCGGGAACGCCATAAAGCCGTTTTACGGAGACGATGCCGGGAAAAAACTGGCTTCTTTACTCAGAGACCATATAGCGGGTGCCGCGGATGTCGTCAAAGCGGCCAAGGCCGGCAAGGAAAAAGAC
>JACRCB010000122.1 GCA_016219165.1 Deltaproteobacteria bacterium
CATTCTACTCAATGTAGAATAGAATATAACACATGCGTGAAACCATTGCAAAGACATTCAGGTTAAGTGGCGAGGGGCTCAGCAAGGTTTTGGGGCCTCTCGAGGAAGAGGTGATGAACGTACTGTGGAAAAGGAATGACGCCTCGGGGAAAGACGTCCTTTCGGAGATAAAAAGACACAGGGATATCGCCTACACAACCGTCCTTACCGTGCTTGAGAGGCTTACGATAAAGGGCCTCGTGGAAAAAAGGCGCGAAGACGGCAATTACACCTTTTCCCCGGTGTACTCAAGGGAGGAGTTTTCCCGGACCGTCTCAAAGGAGGTATTGAAAGGCGTCATTGACCTTTCGGCCTCCAATACCCTCGCCTCCTTTGTCGACATACTTGCGAATAAAGACCCGCTTTCCCTTGAAAAATTGTCAAGCCTCATAGAATCGAAGAAAAGGGAACTCGGGAAGGGATAAACAATGTATCTTCTTCTTTTTTCGGTTTTCCTGATAACTGGAAGCCTTCTGGGGCTTGCAGCGGGCATTCCTTTGGACTACGCCCTTGAGGTTATTATCCGGTGTAAAAGCATAGTCGCGCTGTGCCTGCCTTATGCGTCCATAACCACGGCGGGGCTCCTCTTTTCGGTAACGGCCACAATCTTCTCAGGCTTCATATATGCGCTCTTTAAGGGAGGGGCCGGCATGGTAAGGGGAAGACGTTTGCTTAAGAACCTCCCGGTGGTGGATAAAAACCTGACCGTCAGCCTCATAAAGGACGACAACATAAAGACCGCATTCACGCAGGGCCTCCTTTACCCACGGATATATCTCTCAACCGGCCTTATAGGAAGACTTACGAGGGCAGAACTCAAATCGGTCATGCTCCATGAAATACATCACAGAAAAGAGAGGGACCCCCTTCGCTTTTTCTGCCTTTCGTTCATAAAAAACCTCCTTTTTTACATCCCCGCAGTGGGCCTGCTCACAAAGGAATTGAGGGAAAAGCGGGAAAAGACCGCGGACGATAACGTCGTAAGCCGCACAAAAGACCCCCTGACCCTCGCAAGCGCCCTCTTGAAGGCGGCGATGCCCTTTGATGGGCCCGCGGCGGAGATGGCGGCATCTATACATGGAAAAGAACCGCTCGAGGAGAGGATAGAAAGACTCGTTACCGGTAAGGAGGCCAAACGCCGCAACGTTTCTTTGCCGGCAGTCCTTTCGAGCGTTGCCGCGGCATTCCTTATTATTCTTACTCTATCCGCCCCGGCGCTTACCCGGGAAGAAACCACGGCGAGTTGCAAGACCGGGCACTGCGCCATGCACGAGGAGAGACTCGGGAAGGAGTGTAAAATACATTGCGTCCTGCGCTGAGTTTTTTTCCCGTCGTTTTCTACGCCGTGTAGAACGAACCCGGACTAATAATGGCGCGGAGGCAAAGAATAATGAAATTATGGGAGAGTCCTACTCATAATGTGATATGACAACTATGGACGTGTTCAAAAAAGGCAGATACCTTTTACTTATCGGGTTCGTTATGAAAGACCAACTCACCCTTTATATACGAAGTTGAATGGCAGGAGGGATATAAGTGAAAAAATATTCTTTAACCATAGCCTTGCTCCTTGTTTTATCGCCCCTCCATCTTTTAAGCCCCGTGCGGTCGAATGCCGGGGAACCCCTGTCTTTAAAAGCCCTCATCGAAGAGGCAAAGGAAAACAACCCCGCACTCAAGGCCCTGAGAGAAAAGATGAAGGCGGCAGAGGCAAAGACAGGCGTTGAGGGCAGGCTCGACGACCCCACCCTGGGAATAGAAATGATGGACCTCGATAAAAACCGCCCCCTCAATATCTCTCCGGGAGATTCCATGCTCACGCGCTACACCCTGAGCCAGATGTTCCCCTTCCCCGGAAAACTCCCGTTAAAAGAAAAGATGGCCGTTAAAGAGGTCGGGATGGCCGAGGCGGAACTCAGGGCCAAAGAACTCGAGGTTATTTCCATGGTGAAGGAGGCATATTTCGATTATGCCTCTCTCGTCGAGTCCCTGAGGATAATGGAGGAGATAAAGGATGTCCTCTCCCAGACATCCGCCGCGGCCGGGGCGAGGTACCAAACGGGCCATGCCCCCCAGCATGACGTAATAAGAGTTCAGGTGGAGGCGTCCATGCTCATAAACGAAATCATAACCCTCAACATGGAAAAAGATATAAGCGCCGCAAGATTGAAGGAGGTTCTCGGCAGCCCTCAGGACGCGCCGCTAACAGAGCCAAAGGGGTTAGACAAGGAAACAATCGCATTCAGAACGGACGAACTCATAAATAAAGCGGTTGAGAAAAACCCTGAGATAAGGATGCTCGCGTATGAGGCCGAGAGAGAGGAACTCGGGGTTCTTCTCGCAAAAAAGGACTATTACCCCGATTTCATGGTGGGGGTTGCGCCGGTAGAGCGAGACGGCAGGTTCGACGCGTTCGATATCATGTTCCAGATGAATATCCCCATCTGGAGGGATAAATACCGGAGCCGGACAAAAGGGGCGGAGGCGGATGCGGGGATTACGAGGTGGAGGCTAAAGTCCGCAAAAAATCTTAAAGGTTTCGAGGTAAAAGAGGCGGCGCTCAAGGTGGACTCGGAGGCACGGACCATAACGCTCTTCGAAACGGGCCTGATTCCTCAGACGGAGTTGGCCTTTGAATCGGCGCTTAAAAACTATCAATCGGGCAATATAGATTTCCTTACGCTCCTCGACGCCGAAAGGGAACTTAAAAAGACAAGACTTGAATATATCGGGACGATCGCGGAATACCGTAAAAGGGTGGCGGCCCTCGAAAAGGCCGTGGGCGAGGATTTCTGATGGGCCGTCGGGGAAAATGCCCCGCGGGAAACTTTGCTTGAGGAATTTCTGAAAAATTATTTTGAGAGAACCTTTTTATAAAAAGGTTCTCGACCCATGCTTCGCATGGGTGCCCCGCTCTCTCCAAAAATTTTCAGTTCTGGTGGGCACAGCCCACCCTAAAAGTCTTTGGAGGGGCAGGGCTCCCGTTGCTGCGAAGCATTGCAACGGGAAGCGGGAAACTTTCTACAGAAAG
>JACRCB010000125.1 GCA_016219165.1 Deltaproteobacteria bacterium
ACCGAACTCTCTGGGTCTATGGATATGGCTTTCTCCCATGCGGCAGTCGCCTCCTTGGGATTACCGAGCCCGTATGCCAAAAGGAAACCCTTTGTAAGCCATATCCTCTGGTAATCGGGGCTCCTCCTTATCCCCTCTTCGACATACTTAAGCCCTTCTGGTGTATTGCCTACATAGTGGCTTGCCAGCCCCAGGTAGTTATAAGAATCTATGTAGTCGGGGTTCAAGAGTATGGCCTTCTTGTAGTAGACTATCGCGTCATCGAACCGCCTCATCTCGAAAAACGCCGTAGCCATGCGGTAATTGAGTTCCCAGTCATCGGGTTTTTCGGCGAGCCTTGTCTTTAATTCAGAGAGGACTTCGTTATAATCTATGGGCTGGTTGGCAGAAGGGTAAGGGCGAAGCCCCTCCCCTTTTACGCCGGCTGTCGGCGCGGCGGGCTTTGTCCTGCCAAGGAAAAAACCCGCCACACCGACAGCAACGGCAAGAACGACTATCGCTACTATGGTCTTTGCCTTCATATCGCTCCGCGGAGAAACTCCCTATCCACACCCCTTCTTATGCGCGGCCCGGGTCCGTTTAAATAGACGCAAACCCTTGTTATCTACAATTGTCATCCGCAATTGTTCCCCATTATTTATGGTAACAGGACGGAATTAAAAGACCATTAAATAAAGATTAGTATTTTACCCGGTTCCATTAACGATTTCTTCACTCCCCCATTACCTTCGGCAGGGAGGGAGAGTAGAAAGCCTCGCGCGTTAATTTCTCCGGTTCGCCGTAAAGGATACATGCCGTGGGACATCTCTTCGCGGGAGTGTCGTTTTGCGGACAGATATCGTAATTTATGACGGCGAGATTATCCTTCATCTCTATGCCGCCCGGCGTTTCACAGTCTTTAACGCAGATGGTGCATGCGATACAGGCCACCTTGCAGACCTTTTTTGCCTGCGCCCCCCTGTCTTTGTTCCTGCAGAAAACAAAGAGTTTCCTCTCCTCGGGATGCATCTCTATTATGTCCCTCGGACATGCCCTCGCGCATGCGCCGCACCCGATGCACTTGTCGTAGAATACTACCGGAAGGCCGTTTGAGTTCATATCCATGGCGTCGAACTCGCATGCCTCGACACAGTCGGCGTATCCGATGCACGCATAGGCGCACTCTTTTTCCCCTCCCACGAGGTTTGCGGCCGCACAGGTCATATCCCCCCTGTAAACCGCATTCTTTGCCGCCTCGGCCTGGCCGCCCCTGCAAAGCACCACGGCTATAACCCTCTTTGCCTTTTGCGCGTCAACCCCCAGCGCCGCGGCAAGGGTATCAGCCACCTCCTGACCTCCGGCCAGGCAGGATGTCACGGGAACTTCTTTTAACGCGATTTTCTCCGCGAGCGTATGGCACCCCGCAAACCCGCAGGCGCCGCAATTTGTCTGTGGAAGGGCGTTTAGGATTTTCTCGACCATGGGGTCTTCCTTGACCGCAAACTTCTTGCTCGCCACGGCGAGCATGACGGCAAAACCCAGACCAAGCCCCCCCATTATCAAAACAGATATGACAAAAGATGAACCCAAGAGATGCATGGAATCTCCCTCTTACGCCATTTTATATTATAACATTTAAGGAAGAGGATTTCTACAACCTTACGGGCCCTACACGGAAAGAAGCCCGGCAAAACCCATAAATGCAAGGGCCAGCATCCCGGCCATGAGAAGCGTTATAGGGGCGCCCTGCAGCACCTTCGGCACATCCGCAAACTCGAGTTCCTCCCTTATCCCGGACATGATGATAAGGGCGATAGTAAAACCCACCCCGGCTCCCGCGCCGAAGAAAACGCTCTCCATAAAGGTATACTCCCTTGTCACGGCAAAGAGCGCCAACCCCAGCACTATGCAGTTCGTGGTAATCAGCGGGAGATAAATTCCGAGGCTCCTGTAGAGCGCGATGCTGGTTTTTTTTATGAACATCTCCACAAGCTGCACCAGCGCCGCTATGGCGAGGATGAACGTTACGTTCTGTAGAAACAAGAGATTGTACTCGACGAGGAGATAGCGGTTTATGAGCCACGTCGTAACGGCCGTGAGGGTCGTGACGAAGGTCGTTGCAAGCCCCATATTGAGCGCGGTGTCGAATCTTTTGGACACCCCTAAAAACGGGCACAACCCCAGGAAATACGCAAGGACAAAATTATTTACAAGGGCGGCGGATATGAATATGAGTATAACCCTCACTCTATCCCCTCTTTGCGGCTTTTAATGTAATTTATGAACCCTATCAGAAACCCCAGCGTTAAGAAAGCCCCCGGGGGGAGCACCATCACGACCCAGGGCTTAAAGACATTTTCGCTTAAGATCGCAAGACCGAATATGCTGCCGGACCCTAACACCTCCCTTATAGCCCCTATGACGAGAAGCACCCATGTGTAACCGACACCCATGCCCACGGCATCGGCAACGGAAGCGGCGACCGGGTGTTTCGCCGCGAAGACCTCGGCCCTCGCCATTATGATGCAGTTAACGACTATAAGCGGCACGTAAGGCCCGAGGGTTTTGGAGATGTCGGGAAAAAACGCCTTGAAGAAAAGGTCCGCAAGAGTCACAAACCCTGAGATTATCACTATGTATGTGGCTATCCTCACCCCCCCGGGGACAAGCTTCCTTACCATGGAGACCAGCGCTGAGGATGCAATGGTGACAAAAACCACCGCAAGCCCCATGGCAAGGCTGTTTTTTATCTGGTTGGTCACGGCGAGAGAGGAACACATCCCCAGGAGCATCACCGCGACCGGATTCTCGAGCAGGAGTCCTTTTTTGAATTCGTAAAAAAGCGTTCTGTCCGAAGGGGGCAATTATCCCTCTCTTTCCCCGGATGCGAGTATGCCGAGTATCGTCTTCACCCTGTTGTTTATCCCGTTTACAACGGCCCTGCTCGATATTGTGGCGCCCGTTACCGCCTGGACCTCATTGGGCTTCTCCGGGTTCTTATTCTTAAGATACTCTATCCTCGGCTCTATGGAAAGGTTTTTGAACTGGCCGGTGAACCTCTCCTCCGAAATCTTGTTGCCGAGCCCGGGCGTTTCGACCTGGTCGAGCACGTTCATGCCGAAGAGTTTTTTCGAACCGGCATTAAGCCCCACCATCATCTTTATCGTGCCCTGAAACCCCGCCCCCTGCGCGATAAACGCATAACCGACGGTTCCTCCCTCTTTATCCAACCCCTTGAATATCCGGACCGCCTCGTTTTTACCCTTTACCGTGGGAATCTCCTTTTCGATGGTGTCGTACCTTTCGGAACCCGGAAGGACGGCGAATATCGCCCTCCTCTCCTCGGCAATCCGGTTCTCCTCTATCCGCGGCTGCACCAGATGGAAGAAGCCCGCAAGCAGCCCCCCTACGACCACACTCGTAACGGTAAGGACGACTATCATCGAGCCGGGTTTGCTGGCGCTCAAGCGAGCCCCTCCCCGAACACCTTCGGTCTCGTCCACCTGTTAAGGAGCGGGACGAGGGAGTTCATAAGAAGAATCGAATACATGACCCCCTCGGGCAGCCCCCCGAAGAGCCTGATTAGAATGGTGATTGCGCCGGCGGCGACGGAGAAGAGCCATTGGCCTTTCAGGGTGGTGGGGGTTGTGACCATATCCGTTACCATGAACCACGCCCCGAGCATCGCCCCCCCTGAGAGGATATGAAAAAGAGGGTCGGGGTATTTCAACGGGTCCACAACCCAGAATATCCCTCCGAAGAATGCGATGCTCAGGAGAAAGCCCATGGGGAGTTTCCAGTTTACGTAACCCTTGTATCTTAAGTAAAGCCCTCCCGCAAGGATAGCGAGGGCGGAAGTCTCTCCGAGGCTGCCCGCGACGTTGCCGAAGAGAAGATTCAAGCGGGGGGTGATAATGCCCTCGAACTTCATGAGGGCAAGGGGTGTAGCCGCGGATACCGCATCGACCTGAAAGAAACCCCTGAACGGCTCGGTCCATGCCGTTATGAACACAGGGTATGCCGCCTGTAGAAACGCCCTCCCTAAAAGCGCCGGGTTGAATATATTGTACCCGAGCCCCCCGAATATCTGCTTTGCCACCACTATTGCGAAAACGCTTCCAAGTACTACTCCAAAGATGGAGAAACGCGGGGGCAGGGTGAGGGCCAGCAATATCCCGGTTACAGCCGCGCTCCCGTCCCACGCCTTGACGGGCCTTCCCATAAAGCGCTGGATGAGATATTCCGCTCCCACCGAAGACACGGTCGAGACCGCTATAAGGATGAGGGCGTGCAGGCCGAAAAAATATACGCTCACCGAACATACGGGCAAGAGTGCTGCGACAACCGAGTACATTATCTTCGGGACGTTCTCACCCGTAAGCAGATGCGGGGAGGAGGAGATAACGAGCCCCCCAACGTTTTTTTCTTCCTCTGCCATAACCCCTACGCGCCTGAAGCGCCGCTTGAGGAGCGAAGTTTCATCTTGCCCACCCTTATCCACTGGACAAGGGGTCTTTTTGAGGGGCAGACGAAACTGCAGCACCCGCACTCTATGCACGCGCTCCCGCTCCACGACTTGAACGGCCCGGTCATGCCGAGCCTTCCCATATCCCCTATCCTGTAAGGCATAAGCCCCATGGGGCATGCCTCAACGCAACTTGCGCACCTTATGCAGGGCTCATAGCGAAGCGGCTTTATTTCCCCGCCCCTTAAGACGGTTATGCCCGATGTGCCTTTTACAACCGGCACATCGAGGTCTTTCTGGGCTATGCCCATCATCGGCCCGCCCGCGAGGATTTCCTTTTCCCCTTCTTGGACAAGCCCCCCGCACTGGATTAAGACCTCCGCGAAGGACACACCGAGCCTTACCCTTAAATTTTTAGGAGTCCTTACGCCGTTGCCGCTCACGGTTACGACCCTCTCGATGAGAGGTTTCTTATATCTTATCGCCTCGGTGATCGCGGCCGCGGTTGCGACATTGTTTACGACAACCCCCACGTCGAAGGGGAGTTTCCCGGCCGGGACCTTCCTCCCCATGAGCGCATGTATGAGCATCTTCTCCGCGCCCTGAGGATACTTAGTTTTAAGAAGCACGACCTTAAGCTCCGGCAATATGGAAGAGGCCGCCTTGGAGAGAATCATCGCGCACCCTTCCTTATTATCCTCAATCCCGATGACGCCACGGGCTGCGCCCACGGCCTTCATTATGGCCTTGAGCCCCCAGACGACCTTGTCCGGAGATTCGAGCATGACCCTGTGGTCCGCGGTGAGATACGGTTCGCACTCGCACCCGTTCAGTATCACGGTGTCGACCAATATACCTTTTGGGGGAGTTAGTTTTACGGAGGTGGGAAATGTCGCCCCGCCCAGACCCACTATCCCGGCATCCCTTACAATAGAGCGGATTTCCTCGGGGGTGAGTTTTTCGAGGGCAACTCCGTCAGAGTCTTTATTCCAATCTTTTTTTTCGACCCCCGACCCATCCTGCGGATGGGTGCCCCGCCCATCCCCATCGATAATAACGCTCAAAACCTTGGCGCCCCCCGGGTGCGGGTGCATGGTTATGTCCTTCACCTTTCCGGTTATCGAGGCGTGCACTGGAGAAGAGACGAAAGATTTCGCATCCCCTATCTTCTGTCCTTCGGTTACATCTTCCCCTTTTTTGACGGTGGGTTCACAGGGAGAGCCTGTATGCTGCCAGAGAGGGATAACGACGCGCCCTGGGATGGCCGCGGGTTCGATAGGTTTATCCCTTGTAAGTTCTTTATGGTAAGAGGGGTGTACCCCCCTGTGAAACGTCTTTAATAACATTTTAACATTTTTAGTGCATGCAGGTATATTTTAACCTTGCACCATAGAATTTAACAATTCCAAAGATATAGTCAAGGGTTTTCTGCCGGAGATTTTCTTACGGGAAGGCCTTAAGCCTCAGATTATCTCGTAAAGTGAAAAACCGTTGGCGCCGTAAAGCCTCACGAGGTGAGTCTTGAAAAACCCCGAGAGGAGCCGTTTTTCATCAAGGCTAAAGTTATCCATGACGAATTTCCCGAAGAGCGCGTCCATCATGAAGAGATGCGTTGCGCCGCCTCCGGCGAACCGCTCTTTGAGTTCGTCTTCCGTTCTGGAGTTTTTTACCATTCTTATGAGATTCCCCCCGAACCTGTCGCCGTAATAATATTCTCTCTGCCAGTAATAACCCCTGTCCCCGGAGAAAAGGAATAATACCTTCGCGGACTGAGGGAGGTTTTCATTCGCGTATTTCGTAACGCTGTAATCAGGGAGAACCCTCGAAAGATACCCATCCCTCGTCTCTTTTCCGGAGAGGTAGAGAAGAGTCCTGTAATTTTTATAAAGCCCTCCGAGATATACGATATTGAATGAAAAAAGCAAGACGAGGGAGAGGACCGTTACAGCCCTCAAACCCCTCCTTTCCATCCCGCACTTTACCCCCCACGCCGAAGAGATTACAAGCGGCGGGAGCACGGGCAGTATGTACCTTATAACGAGGTCCGCCGTAAAGAAAGCGATGTAGAAAAACATGACGGAAAAGGCCGCGAGGTATTTCAGGTCCTTCAATCCCCTTACCCTTAAAAATGCGAGCGGGACGAGGAAGAGGAAAACCGGGTTTAAAACCCCGTCGAACTTCTCTATGGAATTGTCCCTTCCCTCGAAGAATATCCTGAAAGGCGCGAGGAGGATTTTAACGGCGCTTTCGTTATAGAGGAGATACCTCTTCATTACGGGCGGGAGCCCCTCGCCGATATGGAGCCCCTCGCCCTTCACGGCGGCCGCGGTAAAGGATTTCAAAAGGGGATAGAGGGGGCTGCCTGTCCACAGATAATTTCTCAAAAGCCACGGCGCAAAGACCGAGACCGCAAGCAGGGAATATACGGCCCCGGCTACACACGCCCTCGCCTTCATCTCTTTCTTCTTACCTGAGAGATAGACGAGGAGAAGGGTAACGAGGAAAAGGCTTATCAACGCATTGGGTTTGCTGCCGATGGCGAACCCGGCCGCGGCCGCGGAATAGAAAAACCATCTCTTCCCCCCGTCCTCGTTCCACTTAAGGACCCCGATGAGGGAAAGCGTTATGAAAAACGTAACACCGAGGTCTATATACGCAATCCTCGAAAGGTTTATTACAACCGGGGTGGAGACAAAGACGAGGAAACCGAGGAGCGCATAGGTTCTATTGACGCCTGCTTTCAGGTATGCGTATATCGCAAGCCCTGTAAGGAGTCCGAAGCCGAAATGGATAAGCCTCGGCGCAATGTCGTTCCCGAGGGCGAGCGGGATTAGATAGAGGAGGTCTATGTTCATGGGATAATAGGAAAACCCCATGAAGGGGATTGCAAATATCCTCCCCTTTTCGATATAGAGTTTGGGCACCGCCAGATGGTGAATGAGTTCGTCCCTTACCGAGGGGGGGGCGAGGGCAAGGGGCAGAATCGAAAGGACGAATACAACTGCGAAGGCCATCAGGCACAGGTCTTTCGTCGAATAGCCCTCTATCCGTGCCCTTTTCCTGAAATCTTCCTTGAGAAAGAACCACAGGGAGACAATGAATACGGCGACCGCGAGGACCATGTATGGTGGCGAGAGCAGACCCGCATGGCCGAATAAAAAAAGAAGGAGGCTTAAGCCCCCGATTATGAGCCCACTCTTAAAGATGACTTCGAGCATATGGGAGACCGGGGAAACCTCTTAAGGAATCTCTGAAAAAAGCATTTTTGGGGGAAACTTCGGGCACCCACCCTCTGGGTGGGTCGGAAAGGTTTCCCCCAAACCCCCTTCAAAGACTTTTAGGGTGGGCTGTGCCCACCAGAACTGAAAATTTTTGGAGAGAGTTTGAGAG
>JACRCB010000123.1 GCA_016219165.1 Deltaproteobacteria bacterium
AGCCTCCGACGAGCGAGTTCTTGGCCCTCTTAAGTTCCTCCTCCGTTACCTTCTCCTCGGTCGTCTTCTTAAGTTCCCTCAAGATTCCTTCTATCGCCCTCTCCTTTTTTGAAGGCTCGCACCCGATGTATATGCCGAACAACCCCGGTTCGACCCCCGGTCTTATGAATGCGCTCACCGCATAGGCAAGGCTTTGCCTGTCCCTCAGTTCGATAAAGAGCCTCCCCCCCTGAGAGCTTAAGACCTCGTCTAAAACCGTCAGGGCATAGAAATCCCGGTCCAGTATCCTCGGCCCGATGAACCCTATGGCGATGTTCGCCTGTTCCTTCTCTTTTTTCTTTCCGGTTTTGATTACGGCAGCCGGAGGTTTTTCTTCCGTCAGTTCCGGCAGTCCTTCTTTTTTCCGCGCCTTGAAGTCCTTGAAGGCCGCCGCCGCTTTTTCGATTGTGTAATCCGCATTCACATCCCCGACGATTGAAAGGACCATGCGTTCCGGCGCGAACAGCCTTTCGTAGAGGTTTTTAAGGTCCGCACTCTTGAAGTCCTTGACGGTTTTTTCAGTTCCGTTTATTGGCATGCCGTAGGGGTGTTTCCTGAAAAGTTCCTTGTAGACGAGTTTGAACGTGTAGCCGGGCAGGTAATCCTCCTCCCTTTTTATGGCGGCGAGGACGTCTTTCCTGAGTTTCTCGATTTCCGGGCCGGGGAAAGAGGGGTTCTCTATGACGTCGGCGAATATATCGAGCCCCCTCTCGAAGAACCTCGAAAGGAATTTCGCGGACACCCCGGTGGAATTCCAGCCCGAAAAGCCGAGGACCCCGCCTGACATGTCCTCTATCTCCGAGGCGAGTTCTTCCCTCGTGCGGCGGGTGGTCCCGCGCATGAGCATCTTTGAAATGAAGTTACTCATGCCGTTTGTCCCCGGCGTTTCAAACCGTAACCCGCCCGGGAACGTTGCGTAGAAAGCGACCGTCGGGTTTGAATGGTCTTCCTTGACTATGAGGGTAACGCCGTTTTCGAGTTTGACCTTCTTTAAGGTCTCCCGTTCTTTCAGTTCCGGAAAAGCCTTCCTGGCGGCATCTTCAGCGTCCTTTACGGTCTTATTAAGAGAGCCGGACGAAATAAGCCCTATTTCCCTTTCGGGGACGATTGCGGATATTGTCATGTTCTCCGGGGTAAAGTATTTTTTTACTACCCCCTTAACGTAGTCCTCCGCCACCTTCCTGAGCCCCTCTATGTATTTTTCCTCGTAGGCAAGGTCCCCGGAGACGGTCTCGTAATAGCCGAGCTGCTCGGCCTTCCCCTCCATCGTCTCCCTTGAATATACAAAGTCGCTCTCGAGCGAGAGTTTTATCTTTTCCAACTCCCGCGCAGACGGGCCTTCGGAGGAGAGTTTTTCGAGTTCGGATACTATCTTCTCTATTGTTTTATTTACATTCCCGGAATCGAGGGTTGCGGTTATGAAAAAAAGCCCGGGGTCCTTAGGGCTCATCGCGTATGCGCTTACCCCGTGGACCAAGTCGCTCTCCACCTTGAGGCTTTTATAGAGCCTCGACGTTACGCCGTCCCCGAGTATGCCGGCAATGACGTCGAGAGCATAGGTGTCCTCGGACTTAAGCCCGGGTATGTGGAAGGCGAGAGCCATGTGGGTTGTGGTAATGGGCTGGCCCAAGGAGGAGGTTTTTAGGGACGCCTGAACCGGCTCCGCGGGCCTTTCTTTATGCAGGTCCGGCCTTTTTTCAAAATCCCTGAAGGATTCCTTGATATCCTTAAGCGCCTGGTCTTTATTGAAATCCCCGGCCACGACGAGCGTCATGTTGTTGGGGATATACCAGCGGCTGAAGAAATCCAGCACCTTTTCCCTTGCAACACCCCTTACGGTCTCTTCATAACCTATGACGGGTCTTTTGTAAGGGTGGGTGGAGAAGGCGGTCGAGAAAACACTCTTGTAGAGTTTCCTTTCCGGGCTGTCCTCGTTCATCCTCAGTTCTTCGAGCACCACGTCGAGTTCCTTTCTTAGTTCATCGGGGTCGAAAGAGGAATGCTGGATGGCGTCGCTTATGATGTCGAGTCCCGTGGAAAAGAACCTGCTTCCCACGGCGAGGTGGTAGACGGTATTGTCATAGGAGGTATAGGCGTTGATGCTGCCCCCCGAGGCCTCTATCTCCTTCGCTATCTCTCCGACCCCTCTTTTCCCGGTGCCTTTGAAGAGCATGTGCTCGAAGACGTGCGCAAGCCCTTCCTCTCCCTTGGCCTCGTCCGCGCTCCCCACCCTTACCCACATCTGGAAGGCGACGACCGGCGCGCTCCTGTCCTCTTCGAGTATGACGGTAAGGCCGTTATCCAGGGTTGTTTTCGTTATATCCCTTGCCCCGGCGTGGACGGGGTTTGCGGCGAAGAAAAAAACGGCGATGGAGAATACGAT
>JACRCB010000124.1 GCA_016219165.1 Deltaproteobacteria bacterium
AAGACCTTTTACCTCCATCTTAAGGAGTGTGAGTTCAGGTTCAATAACCGAAAACAAAATCTGCACCGGTTGGTACTGAAAATTTGTAGGGAGAAACCTTTATAAAAAGGGTCCTATTCTAGTCAAGACCCTTTATAAAAAAGGGTTCTTTAAGAAAGACCTCTGCCTAAAAGGTTTCGCCGGTAAAACTCAGGATAACCGGAGAGGCAGTTTAACGTCTTGCCCGGGACATCCTTCGGCATCCCTCCGAACAATGCGCAACCCTTGGTATCACGAATCTGCTCCTCATACTCTCTCCCCCCTCCTTTCGCTCCGCCTTAGTTACATTGTTATACATCATATTATATACCATCCGGAAGGACAAGTCCACCGTGAGGCATCTATTCTGCCTCCCGGCCCGCGCGCGCGGCCCTAATCCATGAACCTGCTCTCGAGCCAGCCCCTTATGACCTGCCAGGGCTTCTCTTCCACCTTAGAGGAAACCCAACGGTAGAAATCCCCTGGATTCTCTTCCCCTCTTATGACGTTATAATACCTGAGCATGATTTCCGGCTCTTTCTCAACGAGCCGGTACCAGAGTCTTGGATGGTTATAAACGAGGTCGCTCAGGCTCGAAAGGTAAGAAAAACCGGGATAGACCTCGCTTTCGAGCCAGTCCCGGTAGGGGGTAAGGTCATTGTCCCCTCTTCCGAGCGCGGAGGCTACGGCCTCGGAGGCCGCCTTTGCCGAAGAAATCGCATAATAAATCCCCTCGCCGAGGAACGGGTCCACAAGATGTGCGGCATCGCCTATGGCCACTGCCCTTCCCTTTATAACCTCGGCCCCGCCGCCGTAATAGAGCGGGATTGTCCAGCCCACCCTGTCGGTTACGTCAATACCCTTCAAGACCCTGTGTGTGGAGACGAATCTTTCGAAACACTCTCTTATCCTTCCCCTGCCCCTCAAGGAATCCCCGGCCATGCCTGCCGAAAGGAACCCTTTCTTCGGGAATACCCACCCGTAACCGTGCGGCACGCTTCCGAAGTCTATAAAGAGCCTGTCTTCCGGGGCTTCGCAATCAGAAGAATCATATGGGATTTCCGCTGTAACGGAAATAGCGGCCCCCTTCTTGCTCAACTGAAAGTATCTATTCCCGAGCCCTCCCGCTCCATCGGCAAATATGACAAACCTCGAAAGAAAATCCCTCCCGCCTTCGCAGGATAACTTTACATGATGGATTTCGTCGCTGACCCCCACCACCCTCCCGCCTTCGACCGTCTCCGTTCCCGCCCCTATTGCCCGTTCTCTGAGGAAATTGTCGAATACGTCCCTCCTCACACTGTATCCCACCGGGCGGTCGGAGACGATATCAAGAAACCTCTCCGACCTGAAACTCAAGGTTGCGCCGTAGATGACCTTATCCGCGAGCCCCTTTATGTCGAAATCCAGAATCTTATCCGCTTTGGCGGATACGCACCCTCCGCAGGATTTATACCTCGGGAACTTCTCCTTGTCGAAGGCTATTACGCTTAAACCCTTTTTGGCCAGATAATATGCGGCGCTCGTTCCAGCGGGCCCGCATCCGACCACGGCGACATCGTGCATGTCTACTCCAACTCCTTCTCGATGTTGTATTCCATAAAATCGCCCCAGAAGCCGGTCTTTACGATGGATTCGTACTCCCACCGGAGTACCTTCAGATGCCCCTTCTCCATCTCAAACAGTTCCGTCAGACACACCTTCTCATCCGGAGTAACCGCGGCCTTAAGCATGCCGCCGTAAAAATCGACCGCCTTCTCTTCAACGCCCAGGGCGAGCATAACCGCGTTCAGGTCGGTCTGGTTCTCCTTGAGTTTCTTTATCATCTCGTTATCGCCGGGGAATATCGGAAGGCCTTTCTTTTTTATTTCCGTGGAGCCTTTGCCGAGCGCCTCCTTATAACTCAGCCAACTCTCCCCTTTCTTAATCGCCTCGCCGATGGCGGAAATGACGTAGATATGTTCGAGTTCTTCCTTTGCGAGGTGGCTGAACACACTCTTTCCCCTTTCGTCGGTTACCGCCTCCGCCGCGTGTTTGTAGAATGCGTGCCCTGCCAGTTCAGTCCTGAATGCAACCGCAAGGTCTTCCTTGACTGAATGTCGTCCTTGTTTCATGCCGCCTCCGATAGAATTTTGTCGGTTAGAAAATACTATGACTTGCCCTTTTCGGCCTCGCGCTTTTTATCGATGACCTCGCCCCTTATCCTGTCCTCGCAGGCATGGCATATCACCGTGTCCGATGGCCTGGCGCAGACAAGGCACAGGTGTTTTTTCCCGGTCTTCTCATCCGCCTTTTTCTCTTCCATCCCATCCTCCGCTTGATTTTTAGACAGGCCGTTGAAGAGGTTCTCTCTTAATAACAGCCCTTAAACGGACAAGGTCCCGTATAACCTTTTATTCTCTTACAGGCCCTCTTTCATGTCCCTGAAGGAAAAGCCCCGCAGTTTCGGCTCCTTCCCGCCTACGCCCTTGTGCTGGATAAAAACCTTCATCGCATCGCCTATGCCTCCCGGCATTACGAGTTCTTTTATACCCTGGTTATGTCTTATCGTCTCATAATCTTTCACGGCCGGGTCATGCACCTCTTTGAGTTCCTCGAGTATCCCCATGCCGATTAGAAAGTTCCTCTGGGTTGTAAACCCCGTAGGCGTAAGCCCGGCCATAAAACCCCCGTCCCTTATCGCCGTAAAATCGACGTGGCATGTTATGTCCTGCATGCCGACCATACGGTAGGGGTCGTCGTTTATCGTATGGCGGAAGTGGCAGACGAGCGTCCCGGCCCTTCCGGCCCGGTAAAGGGAACGCGCCGGCATGCCGTAATCGACGGTTACGACAAACCCCCTGTCCAGAAGTCCGCCGGCCGTGCGGACCCACTGTTTCGCAAGAAGCCCCACCTCGCACCCTTGCCCGTTTTCAAGGGTTATGCCGAGGTCGTTAAAATACTCCGGGAGTCTTTCCGTGGAAACCCGACCCTCCGCATCGAAAAACCGCCCGTCTCCATAACCGACATAAACCTCTTTAAGCCCATCTTCCCTCATTACCACCCTGTGGAAGGGAAGGCTGTCGAGGAGTTCCTGTGAGTATACGCACCCGGTAAACGGGCCCTTCAACCCTGAGATGTCTTCATACCACGCGGTCCTTTCCCCGGGCGGTTTCCTGAGCATCGGATTTTTTTCGACCAAAGAAACCTTCAGACACCCTGAAAGACGCGGGTAAAGCCCGTCTATCGCGGCGAGTATACCCTCTGTAAGCAACCCCCTGCCCGCCCCGGCCTCGACAAGATGAAATTCCCGGGGAGAGCCGAGAAAGAGCCACATCTCGCAGACCGCCTTCGCGAGCATCCTCGCAAAAATGGGGCTTACGTCGCAATTAGTTATATAATCGCCCCGCTCGCCCCACCTCTTTTCCGCGGACGTGTAGTACCCTTTGCCGGGCAGGTAGAGGGCCGCCTCCATGAACTCAGCAAACGTTAC
>JACRCB010000014.1 GCA_016219165.1 Deltaproteobacteria bacterium
AGGTGGTTATGAGAAAGTTTGCAGTCATAGGGCTCGGCAATCCCGGGCCCTCGTACAGAGAGACAAGGCACAATATAGGGTTCATGGTCGTGGACAGGCTTGCGGCCTCACACGGCATAAGGGTTGACAGGGCCGGCGGGAGTTTCATCTGGGGGGACGGCAGCATCCGCAAAGAGCGTGTAGTTCTGGCAAAGCCCAATACCTTTATGAACTTAAGCGGCGAGGCGGCAAGGGATATACTCGGTTATTTCGCAATCCCCGCGGAGTCTATGTTTGTCGTCTGCGATGACTGCGACCTTCCGCCCGGCAGGATAAGGATAAGAAAAAACGGCGGAAGCGGCGGGCACCGCGGGCTGGCCTCGATAATAGAGCGCATAGGAGGCGTCAGATTTCCGAGGCTCAGAATGGGGATAGGAAGGGATGCGGAGAAATCCCTCGAAGACTATGTCTTGAGCCCTTTTCTGAGTGCGGAGATGGAACTCGTCCGGGAAGAGATAGAAAGGGGAGTCTCGGCGCTCGAGGCGGTTATGGAGAGAGGGCTCGACTGGGCCATGAACCGGTACAACCGGTAACCGCTTAATCACGCGGAAACTTTTTTACAGAAAAGTTTCCCTCGGAATAACGAAAGGAGCGACTTAAGGCTATGGAATCTATCACCCACATTGCGCCGGTCCTCGCAATAGGCGGGCTTGTCCTCGCGCTTCTGATATATACTTACATCGCTAAACAGCCCGACGGCAGCGAGCGCATGCGTGAGATAGCCTCGATGATACACGACGGGGCCATGGTCTATCTCAAAAGGCAGTATACGATACTCGCCGTTTTCCTTGTAACGGTTGCGGTTTTGCTCGCCATATTCATAAACCCCTATACGGCCATTGCCTACGTGGGGGGCGCGGTCTCGTCGATGCTCGCGGGGTTTTTCGGCATGAAGGGCGCTACAAAGGCGAACGTGAGGACGGCCCAGGCCGCGAACCTCTACAAACCGGATACGGCAAAATCCCTTTCGATAGCATTTCTCGGCGGCAGCGTCATGGGGCTCTCCGTTGCGTCCCTCGGCCTTTTCGGCGTGGGGGTGCTCTTCATAGTCTTCGGCAAACCCGAGACCGCCGCCATAATAAACGGCTATGCAATGGGCGCCTCGTCCATAGCCCTTTTCGCCAGGGTGGGCGGCGGCATATATACGAAGGCGGCGGACGTTGGCAGCGACCTCGTAGGAAAGATAGAGGCGGGGATACCCGAGGATGACCCGAGAAACCCGGGCGTTATTGCGGACAACATCGGAGATAACGTGGGGGATGTGGCCGGCCTTGGAGCGGACATATTCGAATCCTACGTGGGCGCGATAGTCGCTTCCATTGCAATAGGCGCGACCGCGATAGCGGGGACCAAGGTGCACGGGCTCGGAAGTTCGGCGTCTTTGATGGCCCTGCCCGTTGTGCTCACAATGGTAGGCCTTGCGGCCTCCGTCATAGGGATACTCGGAATCAGGCTTCTTGAAAGGCGCGACCCGGCGGCCGCGCTCCGTTACGCGACATTCATAGCCGCGGGGCTCTTCCTTCTGGTCTCTTATTTCTGTGTCGGCGCGGTGGGCGTTAAAAGCGGGGTATACTGGGCTGTCCTGGCCGGATGCGTTGCCGGCATAGCCATAGGGCTCATAACGGAGTATTATACCGGCAGAAGCCCCGTAGAGAGAGTGGCGGAATCGAGCCAGACAGGGCCGGCCACGACCGTAATAACCGGCCTGGCCGTGGGGCTTGAGAGCACCGCATTGCCGGTCGTTGCAATATGCGCCGCGATATTCATTTCCGATTACTTCGCCGGAATATACGGGATAGGGATAGCCGGGGTCGGGATGCTCGCGACGACCGGCATAATAATGAGCGTAGACGCCTACGGCCCCATAGCGGATAACGCGGGGGGCATCTCCGAGATGAGCGGGCTCGGTAAAGACGTCCGCGCCATAACCGACTCCCTCGACGCCCTCGGCAACACCACCGCGGCCATAGGCAAGGGTTTTGCCATAAGTTCGGCGGCCCTTACCGCATTGGCTCTTTTTTCCGCATTCAGCCAGGCCATAGCGGTGAGGACCGGGAAACCCCTCGACATATTGGTTACCGACCCAACCGTTGTGATAGGGCTCTTTATCGGGGGGGTTATCCCTTTCTTCATAGGCGCCCTTACGATGACGAGCGTTGGGAAGGCCGCATTTGAGATGGTAAATGAGATAAGAAGGCAGTTTAAGGAGATACCCGGACTTCTTCAGGGTAAAAAGGGCGTAAAGCCCGATGTCAAAAGGTGTATAGATATAAGCACGAATGCCGCATTAAAGGAGATGATAGCGCCGGGGGTTATAGCCGTCGTTGCGCCGGTTGCCGTGGGGTTTATACTCGGGCCGGCGGCCCTGGGGGGGATGCTCGCGGGCGCTACTATCTGCGGGGTATTGCTCGCCATCTTCATGGCGAATTCGGGCGGGGTCTGGGATAATGCGAAGAAGTATATAGAGAAGGGAAATCTCGGGGGCAAGGGCAGCCCGGCGCACAAGGCCGCGGTAGTGGGGGATACGGTGGGAGACCCGTTTAAAGACGCGGCGGGCCCGGCGATGAACATACTCATAAAACTTATGAGCATAATCTCTCTTATCATAGCGCCGCTTCTTGTCTGAAGTTAGGGCAACCTTTATTTACAGCGCGGGGGCTGGTTTTAATCCAGCCCTCTTCTTTTTTTCAAGAGGCGACACATGGGATTTAACTGCGGCATAGTGGGGCTCCCAAACGTCGGGAAATCCACGATATTCAACGCGATGACCGCGGCCGGCGTCCTTGCGAGCAATTACCCTTTCTGCACCATAGACCCAAATGTCGGGATGGTGCCCCTGAAAGACGCGCGGCTCCATAAACTTTCGGAACTTGTAGCGCCGGAAAAGGTTACTCCGACGACCGTTGAGTTCGTGGACATCGCGGGGCTTGTGAAGGGTGCGAGCAAGGGTGAGGGGCTCGGCAACCAGTTCCTCGGCCACATACGGAGTGTCGATACCATAGCGCATATCGTAAGATGTTTCGAAGACCCTGAGGTTATCCATGTAAGCGGCAGGGTGGACCCCGGGGGCGATATCGA
Source organism: Deltaproteobacteria bacterium (assembly GCA_016219165.1). Lineage (GTDB taxonomy): Bacteria > Desulfobacterota > GWC2-55-46 > GWC2-55-46 > DRQE01 > JACRCB01. The sequence continues at coordinate 3,118 of JACRCB010000014.1, forward strand.
GGTGATAAACACCGAACTCATGCTCGCCGACCTCGAAAGCCTCGACAGGAGGATAAACAAGGTTGAAAAGGCCGCGAGGTCGGGCGATAAGGCGGCAAATGCGGCCTTGGATGCATATAAAAGGATAAAGGCGCATCTTGAAGAGGGTTCCCCGGCCAGAATGCTTCCGGCCGATGCCATAGAGGGGATAAGGGATTTAAATCTTCTCTCGGCAAAGCCCGTCGTTTACATAGCAAACGTCGGTGAGGACGACCTTGGGGGGGAATCCCTTGCCGCGGCGGCGGTGGAGGGGATCGCCGGAAAAGAAGGCGCCGGGTTTGTGGTTATATGCGGCAAGATAGAATCGGAGATTGCGGAACTTTCGGATAAAGAGAGGGATGAGTTTTTAAGGGGGCTCGGGCTTAAGGAGTCGGGACTGGACAGGCTTGCTGAAGAGGCATACAGGCTCCTCGGGCTTATTACGTTTTTTACGGCCGGCAAAAAAGAGGTAAGGGCATGGACCGTAAAGAGGGGGACAAAGGCCCCGCAGGCGGCCGGGGTTATACACAGCGACTTCGAGAAGGGGTTTATAAGGGCCGAGGTCATAAGTTATGAGGATTTCATGAGGTCCGGAAGCGAATCCGCCTGCAGGGAGAAGGGGCTCATAAGGGTTGAGGGGAAGGAATATACCGTAAGGGACGGCGATGTAATGCACTTCAGGTTTGCGGTCTGAAAGAGGGGGAAATAAACCTTGATTTTGTTTCCTATGTGTAGTATAAAATATTTTTCTCTTTAGGCCGTAACCCTGTATATAGAGTATCTATATAGAGTATCTGGGGAACCATAAGGAGGGGAAAGTAATGGAGAGGCGCTACGAGACGGTCTTCATAGTCAACCCGGAGATAGGGGAGGAGGCCGCGAAGGGTATCGTAAAGAAGGCGGTTGCGGCCGTAGAAAAACATCAAGGGAAAGACGTTTCGGTTGATGAATGGGGCAGGAAGAGGCTTTCATACCCTATCCAGAGAAAAAGGGAAGGCTATTACGTTCTCATTCGCTATACCTCTTCTGCGGAGGCGACGGGCGAACTTGAGCGCCTCTTGAGATACACCGAGGACGTAATGCGTTATCAAACGGTGGCGATAAAAGAGAGGACTGCGGCAAAAGAGGCCCCGAAGGGGCCGGCAGAACCGCAGCCTTCCCAGAGTAAAGGAGCGTAGGATGGTCAGAGGCGAGAGAGGCGAGAGAAGCGATAGAGGGGAGAGGGGGGAAAGAGGCGATAGGGGGGAGAGAGGGGAAAACGGGAGGAGCGCCGAGGGCTACGGCGGCCAGAGGCGGATGTTTCACCGGAGGAAGACGTGCCGTTATTGCGGGGATGCGAAACTCAGGATAGATTACAAGGATGCGAAGGCATTGAGGCCCTTTATTTCAGAAAGGGGGAAGATACTTCCGAGGAGGATGTCCGGGGCATGCGCAAAGCATCAGAGAGAGATCTCTACGGCTATAAAGCGCGCAAGGACGCTTGCGATAATTCCTTTTACCGCCACATCCATCGAGAGCGGGAGTTGACCCCGGCATCAGGTTTGGCATAAACCTTGGCTTTTTTAGAGAGACGGCAAAAAGGGTTTTCACCCCATATATGCGTGAGAACCTTTACAAAAAGGTTCTCTCAAGATGTTTTTTCAGAGGTTACAAAATCTGAATTTAGGAAGGGAGATTGGGGGGAATTTTCGATAGACTTGCGCCGGGTTACTCCGGCAAAGTTCCCCCTAATAAGGTAGATAAGGCATGAAGGTAATACTTAAAGACGATATAGAAAATCTCGGCGGCATCGGAGATACCGTAAAGGTGGCCGAAGGCTATGCAAGGAACTACCTTTTCCCGAGGAATCTTGCGGTGGAGGCAACGGAAGGGAACTTAAGGCAGGCCGGGGCCGAGAAAGATGCGAGAGGGAAGAAGGTCGCAAGGCTTAAGGAGGATGCGGAGAAACTTAAAGGCGGCCTCTCCACGGTTGAATTGAACTTCCAGAGAAAAGCGGGGGAGGATGAAAAACTCTTCGGCTCGGTTACCTCTATGGATATAGAGGCCGCACTGAAAGAGAAGGGCTACGCGATAGACAAAAAGAATATCCTCCTCGGAGAGCCCATAAAAGCGCTCGGCATCCTTATGGTCCCGGTAAGGCTCTATCCGGGGGTAAAGGCGGAAATCAAGGTAAACGTTACAAAAGAATAGGCGGCACCGGCTTCTGAACAATCAGGGTTGTCAATCAGAGTCA
>JACRCB010000126.1 GCA_016219165.1 Deltaproteobacteria bacterium
GAAAAACTAAATTTTCCGTCTTTGCGAGGGAGTGAAACGACCGAAGCAATCTCATCCTTATCAAGTAAGGGATTGATTCCCCTTCACTTCGTTCTGGGTCGCAAAGACACCTCTCATGAGTTTCCATGGATTCTTTCGTTGTCTTACTGGTTATGGCACTGCTCGCAGAGGTTCCTTATCCTGCCCGTGGACGTATCGAAGTTCGGGTCGAGGTTTACCCTGCCGGCGCCGTCGAAGAAGACGAGGTTGGTGTGGTCTAAAGAAGGGGTTGTAGATTTATTGGGGTTACCTCCGCCGTGCGCGTAGTGGCAGGTAAGACAAAACGGCTGGTCGTCGCCAACGGATTCCGAGGTTGGGTCTATGTAGCGGGTTTTGCTCGCAACGCCGCCCCAGTTCGTTAAGTCGGCGTGGAGGTTATTATTCGATGCTACGCTCAGGTCAATGTCCGTGACAGGGTGCCTCTGCCAGGGGTTTCCGATATTGTTGTCTCCAAAACCCACCGTGCCTCCTCCCGCCGGCGTCCCCCCCATGTTGGCATCCCCGCTCACGCCGTAAAAGTTCACATGGCACTTGCCGCAGAAGGCCGCTATGCCCCTTTTGGGGCTGTCGTTGTCGAGCGGGGCCCTGCGGAACCTGACGCGGCTTCTGGTGAATTTATTGTAGGGACTAACGTTTGCGTAACCTCCCCAGTAATTAACGTCCTTGGTATTGTCGTCCGGGTCCGCGGAGGAATCGTATTTATAGGTTATATCCACCCTGTTGGGGCCGGTCCGCGAGTCATCGGAGGGGTTTCCCGGGCTGTATCTTAGGTTCCTGAAGTTGGTGTTTCCGTGCTGGTCGTGGCAGTAGAGACAGTTAAACGTCGTGGAGTACCTTGCCGTAATATCGCTCCATGTGCCCGTGTATCCCGGCGGGGGCGTTCCGCTCACATTGGCGCCTATGCTGTGGCGGTTTCCCTCGAGCGTTGACGAGCCCCCCCTGTTTTTGAAATCTCCAGCGGACGGTATGTAGTCCATCTGGTTATTCATTATCTGCGGCGGGACCCTGCCCGCGTCATCTATCGCCCCGGGGTTGGTTTCGCCGTGGCAGTAAAGGCAGAGGTTCAATATGGAAGTCGCCCTCAGGAGTTTCGGCGTCCCATTAGGGGCAGACCCCTGATACAGGAGCGAGACCCCTCCCTGCGTGCCGTGCATGGTGTGGCACTGGGCGCAGGCGAGGGTTTCCTGACCTGACGTGTTCTCATCGCTCGACGAGTGGTATTCCCCGGCGAAGAGCGGATTGGAAAGGAGGACGATAAGGAGGGAGAATAAAAGAACGGGCAATGCCCTTGAGAGAAGATTGATTATTCTATTTTCGCCCTGATTCATCACGCGTCTCTTTTCCCGCGATAAAAGAAAAAAGCCTCAATGACACCTCACCCGCCATTGCGAGGGAGCGAATGTCTGAATACGAGATGCTGAAATACCCTGAATCAAGTTCAGGGCAGCATGACAGTGTAGGCGGTTTGTCACCCTGAACTTGTTTCAGGGTCTGTGTTCCCCCGAAGCAATCTCATCCTTGTTAACCGGGGGATTGCTTCGCCTCCGGTTCGCAATGACAGGAAAAAAACTCGCAATGACGGGTAAAGAGGCTCCTCGCAATTCAAACGGGTTTGATATTATTTGAACACGACGAGCCTTTTTCCCTCTTTATCTATAATATATATCATGCCGTCGCTGCTAAAGTCAATGTCCACGGGGAATTCAAGCGTCCCGCCCGAGGGGCCTTCCTGGCCGAAAGCGCCGATTTTCCTGCCGCCGATTTTACCGCCATCGAAGCCGTATATGATAATCCCTTTCAGGGAATCCACCACCCAGAGATTCCCGCCCGGGTCCACCTTCGCGGAGGACGGCAAACCCAGGGTCCCGCCCCTGCCCTCTATCGCCTCGAAACTCGCGACATGCTCGCTGCTTTTTCTGTATGCGTGGATTGCGTTGCCCGTATAAAAAGGGGTTATAAGGTATACCATGTCCCCTCCCACGGCTACCCCTGACAGGGAGAAAAGGTCCTTCCCTATGGCCCTCAGGAACCCGCCGCCTTTATCGAACACATCGCACTCTCCGAGAGCCCTGTTCACGACGTAAACGCCGCCGTTTTCGTCCACGTCCATTCTTCCCGGAAGAAACTCTTTTCCGGGGGGCATGGAGAGTTTCCCCGCGGGCATGCCTCTGAAGTCGAAGACCCCGACGTAAGCCTTGCCCTCCTCGGATAAATAGAGACGCCCCTCGTAAACGGCAACGTCTATCGGGCTTGCAATCCCGCCCGCCCCCCCGAACCTGAAGAGCGGGGTGCCGGAGGTGTCGTATATGAAGACCTCCCCCCTTTCGATATCCACGACGTAGACCTCGTTATTGCTCCTGTCGACAAACAACCCCATGGGGCCTTCAAAAAGGTCGTTGTAAAAGCCGTTTATCGAAGACCGGAACCTCGGGGACAATGATGGGCCCGCGGCAAAACATGGAGTTAACGACATAGTAGTAAATATGCCAATAAAAACGAATAGTTCTATAATTTTTCTAAGGGTTTTCATTATATATCCCCGTCTTCAGGTATGAAAGGTTCCTTCTTGCCTCGTCGTCCCCTGGGTTTAGAGCGAGGACTTCCTCGAACTCTTTCACCGCCTCTTCGACCCTTCCCATCTTCTTATAGGTAATGGCGAGGTTAAAGCGGGTTCCCGTGTCGTTGGAGTCCAGGAGAAGCGCCTCTTTGTAATGGGATACGGCCTCGCTCAGCATGCCTTTCGCATGGTATATGTTGCCAAGGTTACTATTGGCCCCGAGTTCGTATCTTGGGGCCGCGGAGGCGCCGTAATGACCGCTTTTCAACACGTCGTTAATTTTAAGCACAAAAAGAAGTTCCGGCAACGCCTCGTCGAAAGAGCCTTTTTTGATATAACAGACGGCCAGGTTATAATGGGGCTCTATATACCATTGGTCGGATTTTATGGCGAGACGGAGCACGGGCACGGCGTCTTCACATCTGCCGGCGTTGGCAAGGGCGCTGCCGAGGTTATTCGAGGGCCTGGCCTTGCCCGGGGATTTATCGGATGCGTCCCGCCACAACGCCGTGTCCGCATCCCAATACGAGTTCCTCTTAAAAGCCGCGGCGGAGAGGATTATGAGCAGGACCAAGATGATTATGGATTCGGCCTTCGGCATAAGACGCCC
>JACRCB010000127.1 GCA_016219165.1 Deltaproteobacteria bacterium
GAAGCAATCTCATCCTTAATAAGCAGGGGGTTGCTTCGCTACGCTCGCAATGACGGGAAGGGGGGCTCGCAATTACGGAGGGCTAAAGCCCCACGCAATTACACCCTTTCCGTTATAAAATAGCCAGCCCGGTATAAGGTATAACCTGATAACCTGCACCGGGAACCTGCCCCCGGACGGCAAAAGACTGCTACCCACCCGCCAAGAACCTCCTATTATGACATGCAAAAGGCATACCATAATAAAAAAACCTTTAAAATCAACTACTTGGTTCTAAGATGCGGCAGATTCAGTGTCAAAAATGCAATGGTTCTTATCAAAATATTCTCATTTTTGCAACAACATCCGGCATAATATCCTTGCGAACTCCTTTTTTACCGTTGCGAGGGGACCATTTCTGTCATTGCGAGCGAATGAAAGGAGCGAAGCAATCTCATCCTTATCAATCCTTATCAATCCTGATCAAGGGGGGGGATTGCTTCGCTCCGCTCGCAATGACGGAAAGGTGGCGGGGGATTGCTTCCCCCTCGCTCTGCCCGGTGTCGCAATGACGGAAAAGGGGACCCCTCCCAATGCTGGGCTTCCCACCTAAATTACCCCGGCCTTTATGAGGTCTTTCAGGTATACTATCCCGGCAATATCGGCCCTTCTTCCTTTGCGGTGGACAAACAGGGTGTCTATGGAATGGTCTTCCATCTTTTTTAAAGCGGCCTCCGCCAGGGCGTCTTCGGATATTACCTTCGGGTCTTTCGTCATAATATCTTTGGCCTTCTCCATTCGCGCAAAGCGGCGGGTGTAAACCCCGGTGTAAACCTTAAGAAGCGCCCTTCTCAAATCCCCATCCGTTATAACGCCCACGAGTTTTACCCCCTTACGCCCGCGTACGAACACCCCTGTTATGCCGACCCTTCTTTTGGCCGCGGGTTCCACCCCGGCAACAGGACTGCGGGGGGCGCTCATCTGCCGTATTACGTCCTTGATTTTTGTCGAAGGCGCGACCCTGGGGATGTCCCGCCCCGTGTGCATGAGTTCCTTTACCGTCAGGAGTTTTCCGCCGAGATGTCCCGCGGGGTGGAGGAGCGCAAAATCCTCCTTCCTGAAGCCGCGCCTCTTAAGGAGCACGACCGCCATGGCATCGCCCATGGCCAGAGCCGCGGTGGTGGACGCGGTGGGCGCAAGCCCGAGAGGGCAGGCCTCCTTCTTTACCCCTATGTCTATGGTTACGTCCGCATACCTCGAAAGGGTGGAGTTCCGCCTTCCGGTCATCGCCAGCACTTTTACCCCGAGCCTCTTCACCGCCGGCAGCATCTTTATCAGTTCTTCGGTCTCCCCGGAGTTGGACAGGGCTATGAGGACGTCGTTTTTCGTCAGAACCCCCATGTCCCCGTGGACACCCTCGGCAGGATGCAGGAAAAAGGCTGATGTGCCGGTGGAAGCCAGCGTCGAGGCGATTTTCTGGCAGATAATGCCGGATTTACCCATGCCCGTAAGCACGACCTTGCCTTTGGCAAAAAGGAGCAGGTCAACCGCTTTCTTAAAGCGGAGGTCGAGGTTTTTCCTGAGATTGGACACGGCCTCGGCCTCTATCTTAAGCACGCGCCTTGCGGCCTCTATGGTCGGGTCTTTTTTTGGCTTTGGCTTCATCACCTGCAAATCCCCCTAACCCCCACTGTTTAAGGAAACTCTGATTTATTCCCTCTTTCGTCATTGCGAGGAGCGGTTTTTTGCGGTTGCGAGGCGAAGCCGAAGCAAACTATGGGATTCCTCGCTCCGCTCGGAACAGGCTCCGCAACCCCCTCTTGGTAAGGATGAGATTGCTTCGTCGCTTCGCTCCTCGCAATGACAACAAAAACGTGGATTTTTCAGAGATTCCTTAATCTTTAATCCCCCCCCTTTATCAAAGGGGGGGATTATTACAGACTTCTTACAAACTCATCGAGTTCCTTAAGCCCCCTGACGAATTTTCTTACATCCCTCAGGGCGATTGAATTCGGGCCGTCCGAGAGCGCCTTTTCCGGGTTAGGGTGAACCTCCATGAATATTCCGTCAACCCCGGTTGCCACCGCGGCCTTTGCAAGATGCCATGCCATGCGCCTGTCCCCGCCCGAAGTTCTGCCCCGGGCCGAGGGCAGTTGCACGCTGTGGGTGGAGTCGAAGACGACGGGGAAGCCCAATCCCCTCATAATGGGGAGACTGCGGAAATCAACGACGAGGTTATTGTAGCCGAAGGTCGTTCCCCGCTCGGTAAAAAACACCTTGCCGTTGCCCGTGGAGAGGACTTTTTTCGCGGCCTCTCCCATTGCGGAAGCCGCCATGAACTGCCCTTTTTTTATATTCACGGGCAACCCTGTCTTTCCGGCGGAAACAAGCAAGTCCGTCTGCCTGCAAAGATACGCGGGCACCTGTATGCAGTCAACAACCTCGGCTACCGCTTTGCAATCGTGTTTGCAATGGACGTCCGTAAGAAGGGGGACTTTATACCTCTTCCCTATCTTTTGAAAAAAACGCACGCCCTTTTTAAGCCCCGGCCCCCGGAAAGAAGAGATGGAAGTCCTGTTTGCCTTGTCGTAGGAGGCCTTGAATATAAACGGCATCTTAAGCCCTTCCGTAATCTCTAAAAGCCCCTCAAGGGCAGCAAGGGTCGTCCTCTCATCCTCTATAACGCAGGGGCCCGCTATCAATACAAGGCCTTTTCCCCCGCCTATCGAGACGTCCCTGACCTTTACCTCTTTCATGCGTTTAAGAGACCCGTTGCAACTTTCAGGTCTTTTCCCTTAAGGTTTGGGA
>JACRCB010000130.1 GCA_016219165.1 Deltaproteobacteria bacterium
GAGCCCGAGATTATACTCGACATCGAAGGCCGCCCGCAGGATATAATCAAATCCGAAAGGAACATAGCCCACAGAATCATAGAGGAGTTTATGCTCGCCGCGAACAAGGCCGTTGCAGAGGTATTCACCGAAAAAAACTATCCATTCCTCTACAGGGTGCACGAGAGGCCGGATGAGGAGAGCATCAACGAATTCAGGGAATTTGTCCGCGGCTTCGGTTATCATCTCGAGGAGCGGGCCACCCCCAAGGTCTTTCAGAAGATACTTGAAAGCGTTAAAGGCAGGTCCGAAGAAAAACTCATAAACCATGTGCTCTTAAGGTCGATGAGACAGGCCGTTTATTCAGAAAAAAACATCGGGCACTTCGGATTGGCGTTCGCGGATTACGCCCACTTTACCTCCCCGATAAGAAGGTATCCGGACCTCGTTGTGCACAGGCTCCTGAAAGGGTTCATAAAGAAACGCCTTCCAAAAAAGGAACTGGAAAGGATGGAAAAAGCGCTGCCGGAGATAGCCTCCCACTCCTCCGCGAGGGAACGCAAGGCGATGGAGGCGGAGAGGGAGAGCGTGGACTTAAAGAAGGTGCAATTCATGCAGGACAAGGCCGGGGAGACCTTCGGCGGGTTCATATCCGGGGTTACGAGTTTCGGCTTCTTCGTCGAACTCAAGGATTATTTCGTCGAAGGTCTCGTACACGTTACAACCCTCAAAGACGACTACTATATCTTCAAGGAAAAAGAACATGCGCTCGTAGGGGAGAATACAAAAAAAAGATTCCGTCTCGCTGGAGAGGTTACGGTGGTGATAGACCGCGTCGACATCGAGCGGAGGCGTATTGACATGGTGCTTGCGAAGGAGGATTCAGGGAAGGCTAAGAGAAAATGAAGCCCTTAAGGCTCCATCTCGCATACAAAAACATAAAAAGGCTCGAGTGTATCATATCCACCCTGATAAAACACGGGTTTTATCCCGTCATGGAGAGCCTTCACCTTGTCGGCCTCGGACTCTGGCTGGCTTTCCAGATACTCAGGTCGGGAAAATTCTGAGAGTTGGATGAAGGTTGTAACAAACGAAAGCGGTATAGGGAAGGTCAAGGGCGCCGTTGTAACGCTCGGGAACTTCGACGGCCTCCATCTCGGCCACCAGAAAATCTTAAGGAAAGTATATTCAAGGGCGAATAAACTCGCCCGCCCCTCCCTTGTATATACGTTCGAACCCCATCCCCTGAAGGTGGTGGCCCCGGGGAAAAGCCCTCCCATCATAATAAGCCTCGGGGACAAACTCGAACTCCTCGAGGGCTTTGGTATCGGCTGCTGTGTGCTTGCAAGATTCACGAAGGAGTTGGCCCAAACCCACCCGGAAGAATTTGTCCGGGAGGTGCTCGTCGGGCAACTCTCGGCGAGAGAGGTGTGGGTGGGGCATGATTTTTCTTTCGGAAGGGGAAGGAAGGGGACGGTCCGGCACCTTAAAACCCTCGGAAAAAAGTTCGGGTTCAAGGTCTTCGTTCTGCCGGCGTACAGGAAACTCGGCTCCATTGTAAGCAGTTCGAGGGTAAGGGGGCTCATAAAAAAGGGGGATGTGGAGGAGGCGGGCAAACTCCTCGGAAGATATTTTTCCCTGAAGGGCAAGGTCGTCCGGGGGCGGGACATAGGGCGTAAACTCGGATTCCCGACCGCAAACCTCGTAACCCCATGCGAACTCATCCCAAAAGACGGGGTTTATGCCGGATTCGTCTCTTTCAACGGCAAAGGTTATCAGGGTGTCATTAATATCGGAAGGGCGCCGACCTTCAGGAGAATATCCTCCGTGATAGAGGTGCATATACTCGACTTCCGGCGCTCCATCTATGGTAAGGATATAAGGGTCAGCCTTGTAAAGAGGATAAGGGACGAGGTGAGGTTCAAAAGGGCGGAGGACCTCGCAGGACAGATAAAGAGGGACATCCTTATGGCAAGAAAGATACTCTCGCGGAAACCCGCCCCCCTCAGGATATTGGCATGAAGATATCGGGCAAGGTAAAGGTGGTCGGCATATTCGGCGACCCCGTTGAACAAACACTCTCCCCTTACATGCACAATGCGGCGTTTGAGGCGCTCGGACTCGAACTTGTCTATGTGCCCTTCCATGTAAGGCAGGGGATGCTTAAAAACGCGGTGGACGGCGTAAGGGCCCTCGATATCCTCGGGGTAAACGTCACGATACCTTTTAAAGAAAGGGTCATGGAATACCTCGATTCCGTGGACGACGAGGCGCTGAGTATCGGCGCGGTGAATACAATCGTCAACGCGGGCGGTAAACTCAGGGGCTATAATACGGACGGAAGGGGTTACTGGACGACTTTAATCGGCGAGACCGGCTTTGACCCCCGGGGCAAAACCATAATAGTACTGGGGGCCGGGGGTTCCGGCAGGGCGATTATCTTTTCGGTCCTGGGCAAAGGACCGAAAACGGTCATAATCGCAAACAGGACCGTTAAAAAGGCGGAGTCTCTGGCAAAGGAATTCGGCAGGCGAAGCCCCGGCGTCGATATAAAGGCAATGGGCCTCGATATCGCGGAACCGATGAGGGGCGCGGACCTCCTTATAAATACCACACCGGTCGGAATGACCGGCATCGGGGCGAGGCATCCTTTTTTGCCGCTTAAGAACCTCCCGCCCTCGGCAATCGTCTCCGACATCGTGTATAAACCCCTCGATACCCCCCTTATGAAGGATGCCCGGGAAAAGGGGTTGAGGGTGCACGGGGGGCTGGGGATGCTCGTATGGCAGGGCGCCCTCTCTTTCTCCCTCTGGACCGGGGCCGATGCCCCGGTAGAGGTTATGAGGCTTGCCGCGGCGCAGGCGCTGGAGGTTTCGTGAGGGCCGTATTCATCGCCGACGCCCATATACGGGGGCTCGATGACCCGAACCAGAAAACCCTCTGCGAGTTCCTCGATTCTTTCTATAACGACACCCCGGACAAGGTCATCGTTCTCGGGGACCTCATGGATTTCTGGACGGGTTTCAACGACGTGGTCTATTACCATTACCTTCCGCTCCTCTCCGCTTTATCAAGGCTTGGAGGGAAGGGGGTGGAGATAATATACCTTGAGGGCAACCATGATTTTTCCATGGGGAAGTTTTTTACAGACGTCGTCCGCGCAAGGGTCTATCCCGGCGCCTGCGAACTCGCCCTCGACGGGAAACGGATATTCCTCTGCCACGGCGACATGGTGGATATGAGGCCCGGTTACAGGATATTACGGGGCCTTCTAAGGAGTGTCTTCTTTAAGACCCTCACAAAAATCCTCCCCCCTTCGGTTATCTGGAAGGCGGCGGCATTGTTCTCGGAAACGAGCAAGGCACTGAGGTATGAAGGCATAGAAAGGGAGCTTAAAAAATTCGCTTCGACGAAGGTCCTGGAGGGATACGACATGGCCGTATTCGGACATTCCCATATACCCGCGCTCGACACGGAAGAAAGCGGAAAGGGGACGGGCGGCTATGCGAACCCGGGAAGCTTTTCGGCGGACAGAAGTTATCTTGTTTACGAAGGCGGAAGATTCAGACTCGAAAGATACGGCGCAGGGGAAAATCCTCCGGAGTAAGCCTATTCTCTTCCCGCAAGCGCCCCGGCGCGGGCGAGGGCGTCGTCGATGGATTTGAACACATTGTCTTCCCCGATTTTATACAGGAGCCCCGAACGCTCCATCGCTATCAGGGGCTGCGCATGAATGCCGGAGATGATAAGATGCGTCCTGTAACGGTCGCATTGCTTTTTGAGGTCCGCGAGCGCCATGAGACCGGTGGCGTCCAGGGCGAGCGCATGGCGCGTCTGGAGGACGAGCGCCTTGGGCGGATTTTTGCCGATATCCATGGTGTCTCTTATCAATTCCGCAACCCCGAAGAAAAGGGCCCCTTCAGCCTCATAGACATTTACCCCGTCGGGAATCTTCCGTAGGCTCACGGCATCGGGCGTTTCCCTCAACGTCTCTTCATCAACCGCCTCTTCCATATCGCTGGTTATATCCCTGATTACGGTAACGTCCGTCATGCGCTTCATGAAAAGGACGGCGGACATCAGGATGCCGACTTCGACCGCCACGGTCAAGTCGACGAAAACCGTCAGGAAAAAAACCACGAGTAGCACCGCGACATCCATCCTCGGGGCGCGCAGCAAACTCTTGAAGGCGTGCCACTCGCTCATGTGGTACGACACTATGACAAGGATGGCGGCCAGTACGCACAGCGGGATGGCGGTCGCCCACCTGCCGAAGACCATCACTATCCCCAGAAGGGTGAGGGCGTGTATTATGCCCGCCACAGGAGTCCTCCCGCCGTTTTTGACATTGGTCGCGGTGCGCGCAATCGCCCCCGTGGCCGGGATGCCGCCAAAAAACGGGGTTACTATGTTTGCAATGCCCTGGCCTATGAGTTCGGTGTTGGAGCGGTGCTTGCTCTCTATCATCCCATCGGCCACGGTGGCGGACAATAACGATTCTATCGCCCCCAGCAATGCCACTGTCAAAGCCGGCGCAACGAGCATCTTTACTCCGGCGAGTGTGATGTGGGGCAAGACCGGCCGGGGCAGTCCGCTGGGGATGGAGCCGAACCTCGTCCCGATTGTTTCCACCGGGATATGGAAGAGGCTCACAATGGCTGTTACAATCAAGAGCGCCGCAATCGGCCCGGGGATTCTCCGGCTGACCCGCGGCCATGCAATTATGATGAGAAGCGACAAGAGCGACAGCGTAACGGTCGGAAGGCTCGCCGTATGGATGTCTCTAAAATAAACCGCCCACTTTTCCAGAAAATCGGCCGGCACGGCCCCTGTCTGCAATCCGAGAAAGTCTTTTACCTGCGATGAGAAGATGACAACCGCAATACCCGCCGTAAATCCGACCGTGAGGGGATAAGGGATGAATTTAAGTATTGCGCCGAGGCGGGCCACACCCATAAGTATAAGCATCACCCCCGCCATGATAGTGCAGATAATAAGGCCGTCAACACCGTATTTCTCGACGATGTTGTACACGATAACGACAAAAGCGCCTGTCGGGCCCCCTATCTGAACGCGGGACCCTCCGAAAACGGAGATGAGCAACCCCGCTACGATAGCGGTAGTCAACCCTCTGTCAGGCGTAACGCCGGAGGCTATGGCAAAGGCAATCGCCAGTGGAAGGGCCACGATGCCGACAATCACCCCCCCTGACAGGTCTCCCCAGAAGTCTTTCGGAGAATAGGACTTAAGCGTTGAAATGAGTTTCGGCAGGAAGACAGGCTGCCGGGATTTCACAACAGAAGGCGGAACCGAATCCATTATTTATTATATACTCCTTATTGCCTGTAACTTGATTAAAACCCCTATGCCTTTACAACCATTGTCCGGGCAAGCCTGTCGCCGGCGCGTATCCCCTTCTCGTCGTTATAGACAACCAGCGCCTCTATCAGGACGACTGCCGCCCCCACAACCGCGACAAGGAACTTCCCCACATAGGGTATCCATCCGAGGATTAGATATGCAACGATGAGAAGGGAAAAAATTCCGTTGCGCAAGGCCGATTCCCTGAAATCGCACTCGCCGCCTTCCCTCAGAAGAGAGATTGTCTTAAGCCCCATTATCCTTTTCCCCGGGCTCTGCCCCTTCATCCCGTCGGCCGCGAGAAGGTATATTATGCCGGCAAAAGGCCCCACGTATCTAAACGTCTCCATCAATGCGCCGACTATAAGAAAATCTATCGCCTTCGCCGCGTACCTCTCTATGGGTTCGGCCTTGGCCCAGGGAATCGTATCAAACTCCCCGGCCCCTTCCCCCTCTTCGGGCTTTTCAGTGTCATCCATAATAAATCAGGCCTCTTTCGTAAACAGCACAAACGCCATCGCGGGCCTCTTGGACGCCTCCCTCATGGCGAAGTGTATGCCCTCCAGAGCCCAGCCCTGCTTTACGGCGGAATTTATCGCCTTTTCCAGTTCCTCGTCCGTAACGATGCTCAACTCAACGACCTTATATTCGAGGTTTTTCATCTTTCAAAAATTGGCCTGCGGGAGGATATAGGAACCTCTGAAAAAAGTACTTTTGGGGGAACCTTCGGGCACCCACCCGAAGGGTGGGTCGGAAAGTTTCCCCCAAACCCCCTCCAAAGACTTTTAGGGTGGGCTGTGCCCACCAGAACTGAAAATTTTTGGAGAGAGCGGGGCACCCATGCGAAGCATGGGTCGAGAACCTTTTTATAAAAAGGTTCTCTCAAGATACTTTTTCAGAGGTTCCTAAAGGCGCTGGCGCCGGTTATCCCCGGAGGCCCGGCTAAGAATCCTTTAAGACCCGCTCTGCGAATTTCAGCCTCATCACTATCGCATCCTCATC
>JACRCB010000132.1 GCA_016219165.1 Deltaproteobacteria bacterium
CCGGCTGCAACGATGGCAATTGCGACTAAGATGGCGACCCTGTATCGAGATAACATCCTTAAACTATTATACATCACCCATCTCCTTTATGCAATGGTTTTTATGAACAAATAGCGGCGCAGCAGTTTCAGAATACAAAAGAGGCCCTTGCAAAGAAACTTTCGACCTTGTCAGTGGTTACACCGGTTCTCTCCGTAAAGTTATACCCCGCATTAAGGGTAACCACCGGAAAGGGCTGCCAGTTGAAAGAGGTTCCCATCCCCTGTGCGTTGTTTGAGGTGTTGGCCCTGAATCCCAACTGCACCTTGTTTGTGACGCGCCACGTGACACTGTAACTCTGTGAACTCACCGGTTTGATGTCGATAGCCCCGCCTACATGTATACTCCTTGTCGGGGAATACGAAAACGAAAGGTCGAGCGATTCGGAAGACACGGATGTCGTCGCCCCTTGCCTGTCGGTCGAAGTCGTTGCGGAACTGCCGCTAATCAGGGTGGTGAGGGGGCGCCATGGAACGAGTTTGAAACTCCACCTGTAGCTCCTCGAATCACTCGATACTCCCTGCTGGGGATTCTCGGACGCGCTGAATGTCGTGCCGAGACCCAAGTCTACTCCTCTGTATATCTTCATGTATGTGCTTATCGCCGTCGAATTATGAGACGACACCACCGTGGAGGCCGTGAGGGACTCGGCATGGTTGTAGGTAAGATTCCCGTTCAGGGTATCGAGGGGGGTTGTGGAAAATGCGAACGAATAGGCCCTGCCCCCGGCGTCATCCTGCCCCTGTGTCCGGGTTTCCGAATCAGAATAGTTGGTCGTGAAGGACAGGTATTTCGGAATGAATGTGTACCTTAGATTGGTGCCGTACCTGAAGGAGGTTGTGTCCAATCCCCTATTGTTCCCCGCTTCCCGCGCCGAGTGGTCGTAACTGAATGTAAAACCCATGCCGAGCCGCTGCGTCGGGGTATAAAAGATATTGAATCCCCCGAAATCCCTGGTGGACGAGGAAGTGAAGGATTGCTTGGGGGTGGAAAGGACAAATCCCTTCGCCTCTATTTCGGTTACTTCTATGGGGACGGTCCCGTTGCCGGCGGTATTTACGAGTTTGAAGTATCTGGCGCTCGTCTCGGCGAAGGTGAACTCAAACCTGTTAAAAAACGCGTTGTACACGGGGGTAAGCGAACCCACAAATGTCCACGAGGAGTTGTCGCTGCTCGTATATAGTTTCCAGCCGAAGTCATAAGAGCCGTTTATGATGGCCTCCTCCTCACTGCCCGGCCCCTCGGTAGTCTTGATGAAGAGGTTAATCTGGAATATGGACTGCGGCGCCGCAAAACCGAAACCTATGTTCCAGTTTGCTGAATTCAGGTCTATGACAGATGGGGTAGGGGTGCTCGTATTCCGGTCTATCAACTCCGGTTCGTCACCGAGCGTAATATTGATAGGGTCGGGGACGGAATCGAGGGATGCGAGTCCCACGCTCTGCCTGATAGTCTCCTCAAATCTTGAGGGGCCCGCGAGGCTTTCGCTCGTTGTATTCCTCAATTCATATCCCACGTTCGCGCTCGATTTAATCTTGCCATCGAGAAACAACCTCGAAAGGCTTAAGGATACCTGGTGCGACGGCGTTGTGGATTTGGTGCTGTTCACCTTGTCTTCCGAAACGAAATCAGAGAGAGTGTAGTTAACGTTGGAACGGGTATCAAGGATATTGAAACCGTAGGATGTGCTTGCCATAACGCCCGTGGACACGGTGTATATCTGCTTGGGGGTCTCATGGTCCTCGGTAGTCGAACGGTTAAAGGTGAGGATGAGCGAGGGCCATCTCCCCTCAGGCAGAGAAAATGCCGTGTTAAGATGGGAAGTGGAGATTCTCCTCCCTTCCGACGGGGCGCTCTCCGTCCTGTTATACCCGAACCGGAAATCATAGAGTTGGGGCGGCGAAAAACTAAGGGAGAATATCGGATAAACGGAACTGATGCGTTTATTGTTCGTTTCGTTTATAGTCCACTTGACATCCCCCCAGAAGGTTATGGTGCGTGTAAGGGGCTTTCTGACGCCGAGGGTATAAATCTGTGTGATGCTTGAACTCGTTGTCGACGCCCCATCGGTTTCCCTCGTCGTCTCATAATAAGATAAATCGGCCCTAAGGTCCACATCCGCAAAACCCGAATCCGGCACGATTAGAACAAAAACCGCTGCCAGTAAGACAAGGGGATATAGAGTGATTCTACTTATCAGCTCACCTGTCAAGTTGAACGACTCCATAGGGGCCCTTGCCGACGGTAAGCTCTTTTACCGCCATTTCGCCCACCGGGTCAAGTATAGACACCGTATCGCCTCCCGAATTGGTTACGTAAAGACGGTTCCTCTCTTCATCCGCCGCAAGCCCCGTCGGGTTCCTTCCAACAATGACGGTGTTTGTTACAACGAGACTGCTGTTCAAGAACGTTACCGAATCCGAGGCCGTGTTTGCGACAAAAAGCCTCCCTGAGAATCCGCCAAGCCCCCTTTCCGGGCTTTTGGAAAACATCAGCGTCTCTTCAACCCCCCTTTTGGCCGGGGAGACGACCGATATCGTAGAACTCCCTTCGTTAAAGACGTATACCATGCCGTCCCCGGTTGCCGCGCCGGAAGGCGCGTTATCAACCTCTATGGTGGAGACCACCGTATCGTCGACCGTGCTTATGACGCTTAAGTTATTGGAGAGTCCGTTGGTTACATAGACCTCTTTTCTCTCAGCGTCCGAAATGATGTGGGAGGGGTGTCTTCCGACCGCCACGGTCTTCAAAACCCTCTTTGAAAGCGTGCCTACGACGGTCACGTCGTTGGAGAGCCGGTTTACGACATAGAGTTTGCCGTCTATGGAGCCGTCGAAATCCGGCACGAAGGTAACGTCCGAAGGAGAAACCCCGGAAGAGATGTTCACGGTGTCCCTGACGTCGAAGTTGGCGGCATCGACAACGGAGACCGTTCTATCGCCGGAGTTTACAACATAGAGGGTATCCCCCGTGGAATTAAGCGCCATGCCCATGGGATTCCTTCCTACGGTTGTCGCCGCAATCACCCTCTCAAGCGACCTGTCTATGACGGATATATAGTTGTCCGCGCTGTTGGATACGAAAAGAAGGAGGTCCCTCGGGGACTTCGACTGCGGCTCCAGGGTCAGGGCCGGGGCGAATATATACCTCTGTTCAATCGAGTTGTCGGGGTTCCATTCAATCGCAATGACAAAACTCTCGCCCCTCTTAAGATTAAGGGGCAGGGGAAGAAAAAACTCGCCCCTTCCTTCCTTCAGAGAAAGACTCGCCCTGGCCTCCCCGCTCTTTATGGAAGCGGAGGAGATACCGAGCCTTATACCCGCGTAAGAACCCGGAGAAACGAAGGCCTCCTTCAAGAGTATCTGCCTGTCCACGAGTTCGAGGGAATTTATCTCCGCCGGCTTATCAACCACATTCACGCCCATCCCGGCGCCATCTTCGAGTGAGATAGAGGATATGGTGAATTCAATGTCAGCCGGGGCCAGGGATGTGGAGTGGATGTAAAAAAGCACCCGAGCCTCCTCGGAAGGCAATGGAGACGCCTTTAGGGAACGGGCCGCTTGAAGCCCTTCGCATGAGACTGGGAAAAGCAAGAAAACGAGAATCAGGAGCCTGAGTGTTTTCACGGCCATCCTTCGCCTTCCAAAAACTTTAAGAACTCCGCCCCCGTATCAATTACGGGGCAGGCATATTTGCCCCAGCACCACTTTGGACAGGGCTTCCTCCATAACATGCAAAGCCAATGTGTCCAAAGTGGTGCTGGGCGGGCACTCCATTCAAAAATCTTTAGAACCGGCAAAAGGGATTGGACGAAAGCCTCCAAAAAATACGCAAACTTTTTTACGGGAAAACTTGCGCACGGGAACTAAAAAACTTTGGGTATCAACATTATCACATAAGAGGATGCGCTTCAATAATTTTTTCGGCGGGAACCCCCCTATCAAAAAAGGTCCCTTAAAAGGCGGAACCCCGGGACATCCAATGTCCAAGGGTTCTCGTGGGAGGGTACTTATATGCAGTCTGTCAGACCCGTTAATTCGCCACCACATTTAGCGTAACCGGCCATGAATACACGCCGGTTGTCGCACCATTGGCAAGGTAGAACCTGTAACTTAAATATCTCTCCTCCGCTGCG
>JACRCB010000128.1 GCA_016219165.1 Deltaproteobacteria bacterium
GGGATGGGTGTCGAGGCCGAGGTCAAAGAAAACACACAGGAGAAATATGTAAAGGAGGCCGAGGCCGGCGGGGTGACCGTAAAGGTCGCTTATTTAAACCCCGGTGCAAAGGTGCCTCAGTTCAAGATAACCCTGGACACCCATGAGGGCTCACTCGATGAGTATAGACTCGGGGAGATTACGACGCTTAAGGATTCATCCGGCAGGGAATACAGAGGGGGGGTTATTTTCACAACCGGCTCGGGCCATCACATAGAGGCCCTCCTCGAATTCAAAGACGCGGATATGGAGTCTTTAAAGTTCGCGGAACTTTCGATAAAGGGTCTGGCAGGTGTGGATGAGAGGGTCTTTAGATTTGAACTTGGTGGTATGGAGTAAAACAGCAAGGGGGATGTATGAAGGAGATAAAGGCATATATACGGAGAGAAAAGGCTGAGGATGGCATACATACACTCGAAGAGGCCGGGCTTCCAGGGATGCTGCTGAACGGAAAGGCCGCCGGCTGCCTGATGGATTTCTACGAGGAAGAAAACCCTTGACATATCCGGCTCAAAATAGGTAGTATTGTATATTCAATTAAACGACTTGGAGATTACAATGTACGCGGTAATAAAGACAGGCGGAAAGCAGTACAGGGTCACTGAAGGGGACATCCTGAAGGTCGAAAAACTCCCTCAGGAAAAGGGGAGTTCCCTCGAGATTACCGATGTCCTGAGTATCGGAGAGGGCGGGGATGTGAAGGCCGGCTCTCCGGCCGTATCCGGCGCAAGGGTTGTCTGCGAGGTCGTGGGCCACGGCCTGGAAAAAAAGGTATTGACCTTTAAGAAGAAAAGAAGGAAGGGTTATACAAAAAAGATAGGTCACCGCCAGAATTATACGAGCATAAGGATTAAGGAGATAAAGGCTTAGCAAGTATTAGTCATAAGTATTAGTCAGGGGAGGTTTCACAATGGCGCATAAAAAGGCAGGCGGAAGTTCAAGGAACGGCAGAGACAGCAACGGCCAGCGCAGGGGCGTTAAGCGCTACGCGGGCGAGGCCGTAAACGCGGGTTCGATACTCGTCCGCCAGGTAGGCACGAGGGTTCACCCCGGCCAGAACGTTGGAATGGGCAAGGATTATACCCTCTTTGCGAGGACCGGCGGCATTGTCAGTTACAGGGCGAGCGGGGACAAAAGAATCGTAGAAGTACTGCCGCAGCAATAATCCCGCGGGAAGCCGTCAGCCCGGACAGGCTCCTTTTTCGAGCGAAAATACAGACCTGTAAAAGGGGCGAAGAATAGAGGGGTTTCCCCCTCACCTTCGCCCTTTTTTATTTGCGCGGAGAATATGAATTTCATAGATGAGGCGAAGATACTTGTTAAGGCCGGGGACGGCGGAAGGGGCTGCGTAAGCTTCCGCAGGGAAAAATACGTCCCGAAAGGGGGCCCCAGCGGAGGAGACGGGGGCAAAGGGGGCGATGTGGTCATAAAGGCGGACGGCCGCATTACAAGCCTCATAGACTTAAGATACCGCCGCCACTACAGCGCCGGCAGGGGCCAGCACGGCATGGGCAGCCTCTGCCACGGGAAAGACGCCTTGGGCGTTACCATAAGGGTTCCCGCGGGCACGGTCGTAAAAGACGGGGAGAGCGGGGATGTGCTCGCGGACCTTACAAAGGAAGGGGAGGAGTTTATTTTGGCAAAGGGAGGCAGGGGGGGGAAGGGCAACGCCCATTTCAAAACCTCCACGCACCAGTCCCCGAGATTCGCCCAGCCCGGAGAGAAAGGCGAGGAAAGGAACCTTAAACTGGAATTGAAGCTTCTTGCGGACGTCGGACTCATAGGCTTTCCGAATGCGGGGAAGTCAACGCTTATCTCCCGCATATCGTCCGCAAGGCCGAAGATAGCGGACTACCCTTTCACAACGCTCATTCCAAACCTCGGGGTCGTTAAATTCGGTGAGTTCGGGGGGTTTGTAGTTGCGGACATACCCGGGCTTATACAGGGCGCGCACAGGGGAAAAGGGCTTGGGATAAGGTTCCTTAAGCACATAGAAAGGACATCCCTTCTCATACACCTTCTCGACCTGTCCCCTGATACGGGAAGAGACCCCGTTGCGGACTTCAATGCGGTCAATATCGAACTCAAGGAGTTCAACCTCGGACTTTCAAAGCGGCCGCAGGTCGTTTGCCTGAACAAAATAGACATCCCCGAGGCGCGGGAGGCGGCTGTGGAATTATTGAAATTTTTCCGCGATAAGGGTATAACGGTATTTATGATTTCCTCCGCAACCGGGGAGGGGACAAAAGAACTCGTGGACCACGTGGGTTCCGCGGTGGAGGGACTGAAAAAAGAGGGGCATGAGAAAGAGGCTCATTAAAAAATCCCGCAGGGTCGTAATAAAGATAGGGAGTTCGGTCCTCGTCGCCGGGCAACGGGAGGGAGGACTCCATCTTGCGCCGAAGGTGTTCGGGCAGATTGCCGGCGGGGTTTCTCTCTTAAGGAAGGGGAATAAGACCGTTCTTCTCGTATCTTCCGGCGCGATAGCCATGGGGATAAAAAAACTGGGGCTTAAGGAGCGGCCCGCGACCATCCCCCAGAGGCAGGCGCTTGCCGCGGTGGGGCAGGTGGAACTCATGGCGCGCTACGGCGCGGCGCTCCGCGGCCACGGTCTGGACGTCGCGCAGGTGCTCCTCACCCACGATGATTTTGCGGACAGGAGGCGGTTTTTGAACGCAAGGAATACGCTCACAAC
>JACRCB010000129.1 GCA_016219165.1 Deltaproteobacteria bacterium
CCCTCCCAATCAGAGGGCATGTATATCCGCTTAAGGTTCGGATGTCCTTCGAATATGATGCCGAACATGTCGTAGGCCTCCCTTTCGGCCCAGTCCGCGCTCTTCCATATCGAAGTCAGCGTTGGTATGGTCTCGCCCTCGTCTATCCGCACCTTAAGCCTCAGCCTCAAACGGTTGGAGAGGCTTAAAAGATGGTATACGACCTCGAACCTCGGTTTTTCCGGATAATGGTCTACACCGAGGACGTCCACGAGGAGATTCATGTTAAGCGACGGGTCGTTTTTAAGATGGTTGCAGACGGGGAGCAGGGAATCTTTCCTTATGACGTGTGCGACCTCTCCCTTGAAGACCGCGGTTTCGACTATGGATGAGCCGAACCTCTTCAGACTCTCGACGAGAAGGAATTGTTTTTCCGGGGTCATAATCTCTTAAAGTTCCAATCCCCTCTCTTTTAACAGTTGGGGGGTTTCTCTCCTTATCTTCTCCTGCAGTTGCAGGAAGCCGAATATCAAGGCCTCGGGCCGGGGAGGACAACCGGGAACATATACGTCAACGGGGATAACGAGGTCTGTCCCCTGCACGACCGAATAGGTGTTGTAGGGGCCTCCGGCTGAAGCGCACCCGCCCTGGGCTATCACCCATCTGGGCTCCGCCATCTGGTCGTAGAGCCTTTTAACCGCGGGCGCTATCTTCTTCGACATCGTCCCGGCAACCACCATGACGTCGGACTGCCTCGGCGAGGGCCGGAATATTATGCCGAACCTGTCGAGGTCGTAACGCGAGCAGGCGGCGGATATCATTTCTATGGCGCAGCATGCCAGCCCGAACGTCATAACCCACAGCGAAGAGGTCCTCCCCCATTTCGCGACCTCATCGGTTACGGGGTTGACCTTTAAGAAATGCATTATGTTTTCGAGGGATGTAAACTGCGCAACCCCCTCGTGCGACGCCTCTTTTATGAGCATCCCTTTCTCCGTTTCCGCCGGCAGGTTGTTGCAAACCGGTTTTCCGGAAAACCTTCTTACAAGAAAGGCCCTCTCAAAAAAACCTTTCTTCGCCGGTACGCGTCAGATCCAGTCGAGCGCGCCTTTTGCCCAGGCATAGACAAGCCCCACCGCAAGGACGCCGATAAATATGAACATCTCTATGTATGCGAGCAGAGAAATGCTTTTATCCGCGATCACCACAGCCCACGGCAAGAGGAATAAGGTTTCTACGTCGAAGAGTATGAACAGAATGGCTATTATAAAGAAGTGTACCCGGAAATGCCCCGTATCGGCGTCCCCGACCGGCTCCATGCCGCATTCCCATGCCGTGAGTTTTTCACGGTAGGGGTGATGAGGACTTAAGATGGAACTTACATACAGAATCATCCCCGCCATGAAAGCGGCGAATCCCGACATGAGGAGAACAGGCAGGTAATTGAGAAGCATCAGGTCTTTCCCTATAACGATTTAATATAATCTTAAGAGTTATTGATGCTCGAAAGACCTATCTACCAAGGGAGAAGAAAATTTAAAACAATCAAAGGCTGTTGTCAAGGATAAAATAGTATACTGTATACGCTCAACCATTGCTCAGAGGGATAAGTCTTTCCTGTAAAACCGGCGAGAAATCCATTCCCAGCGCCCTGAAGATGCAAACGAGCCTGTCGAAATAATTCCCCTCCCCCTTTATATCCATATATTCCCGGCGCCCCACAAGGAACTTAAACGGGAAGTAAATTGACGGGACCGGATAGTCGGAGCCGAAAAGGAGCCTTTCCTTTATTTCAGGAGAGTTTCTTATCCTGAGGAGCATCCCCACCCTCGTGGGGAATGTGAGGGCGGATACGTCGAGAAAGAAATTAGGGTAGGCCTTTACGAGTTCTTTCACGGTACTGATGTATCTTTCGTAAAACACAAGGCCTGTAGACGAGGCATGGGCCGCCACCACGTCAACGCCCTCTTCGAGGGCCGTCCTTAAAAGGGAGGGATTGCCGAGGGCCTGCCCTTTCGAGGTAAGGGCAAACTCGTATCCGGAATGGCAGAGCAGCGGCATTTTAAGTTCCGCCATCTTCCTGTAAAACGGTATAAAGCGCCTCTCGGAGGGGTCAAAGTTCTGCGCGTTGGGGATTACTTTTACCAAGACCATTCCTTTCTCTTTGCACCTTGAAAGTTCCTCTACCGCGTCCCTCCTCGCCGGATTGACCGAACACCCGGCAAGGAGCGCCGGGTATCCTTCCACCGCGCTCAAGACGGAATCGTTTGCGACCATAAAGCGCGTATTCCCGGCGTCGAGTTCCCCGCTCCCCGCATATACCCCGTCCACTGCGAGCAATACCCCTCTGGATACGTATCTGGAATTTTCTATCGCGCAAACGAGTTTTTTGAGGTAGGCGGCCTTTGCGCCTGCGGCATCGGCGGCCTCTGTTTTCTTAATAAAAAACCTTCTTAAAGGGGTGGAGTTAAGGATGTCTCCCTTCCCGTCGGGGAAAGGGAGCATGTGGATGTGGATGTCTATGAGGTGTTTGGCTTCCATTATCCTTAAGGAACCTCTGATTAAATGCTTTTTGGGGGAAACCTTCGGGCACCCACCCGCAGGGTGGGTCGGAAAGGTTCTCCCCCAAACCCCTTTCCAAAGACTTTCAGTTATAGGTGGCTGCCCCACCCGCTTATTTTTGTCAACAAATTCATATGGTTTTTCGGTTAGGGTGGGGCAGCCACCTATAGTAACTGAAAATTTTTGAAGAGAGTTTGAGAGAAACTTTTTATAAAAAGTTTCTCTCAAAAGAATTAATCAGAGGTTCCTTAGAAACCCTTGGCCGTTTAAAAGTTAAGGGGGAGAGAGAAGAAGGTTGAAATGCGCCTATCGCGTAAGAGGGGGTGTCCTATGAAGGGATTTGCCGCGGCAAGAAAAGTTTTGGTTCTTATTTCGCTCTTCCTTTTTGTCCTGAATGCGAATGCGTTCGGGGGGGAACTCGATGAACTGAAAAAGGAGGTGGAAAAACAGAAATCCGTAATAGAGCAACTTGAGAAAAGGATAGAAGAGATAGAGGCAAGGGGCGAGAAGGTAAAGGTGGAGGAAAGTGAAAGACACGAGATACTCCCCCTGTTCGGGATGAACCTCGGCGCCTTCGGCGACATAGACCTCTCCAGCCAGAGCAGGGAGAAGACAAACGGCAGTTTTGCGCTGGGCTCTCTGAGCCTCTATTCGACGGCAAACGTGGGGGAAAGGCTCAACTTCCTCTTCGAGATGGAAGTTGAGTCCTCGAACGCCAAGGGCGCCACGGACATGGAAACCCATGTGGATATTGAAAGGCTCTGGGCCGGGTATACGTTCAACGATTTTTTAATCGTCAGGGCGGGCCGGTTCCATACCCCGCTCGGCTGGTGGAACACGGCTTACCATCATGGAAAAGTGTTTTTCCCTTCCGTGGACAGGCCCTTTTTCCTCCAGTTCGAAGACTTTGACGGGGTCATCCCCGTGCATCTCGTGGGGGCCGAGGCCTCAGGGGCGGTCGCAAGTAGTGCCGGAAGATTCAAATACGACTTTGAGGTGGGTAACGGCCCGCGCATGGTTGAAGAGGGGGGGAAGAATGTCCTTACGCCGAACGATTTCGCCGATGACAACAATTCCAAGCAGGTTGCATTGAGGCTCTCCTTTGAACCGCGCTGGATGCCGGGCGTGAGCGCGGGGGTATTCGGCACGAACTTCAAGATTGAGGACCCGACCGGCGCGGTCAATCTATATGAGAGCATTTACGGTTTTTATCTATACGGCAAAAGGGACCCGGTCGAATTCACAACCGAATACTTCAGGTTCAGAAACGAAACAGACGAGGCCAATGCGTACTATATACAGTTTGCGTATATGCTCGAGGGGATTACCCCCTTTATAAGGTACGAAACCCTCGACGGCGGGAAGGACGACCCCTACATGAACGCCTTATCCGGCGGCGGGGACAGATTCCAGTACATCGCGGGAGTTAAATACGACCTCGACATCATACGCTCGGCCCTCAAGGCGCAGTACCGTTATGACGAAAAGAAAGGCGAGAAGACCTACAACGTCCTTGAGATGCAGTGGGCCTTCCATTTTTAGGAGACGATTATGAAGTTCCTTGTCTTATTGTTTCTGCTTTTTCAAAGACCGGCGTATGCGCTTGATTTCGTCATAATCGTGAACCCCAACGGCCCGCTCGTCAAAGCGGATATGGAGGTCGTACGCGACATATACCTCGGAGAGACGAGGTTTATCCGGGACATAAAACTCAAACCCGTAAACTCAACCGAGGGGGAACTCAAAGACATCTTCCTTAAAAGGGTCGTTGGGATGGGGCTTAAGGAATACAGGCTCCACTGGGTCAAGAAGGTCTTTGGAGAGGGGCTTACAATCCCGCCCTCGTTTGCAACCACGGGAGATATCGTCGGGTTCGTGAGGAGGGAGGAGGGGGCGATAGGTTATATCCCGAAAGAGGAATCCTCCGGCATGGAAGGGGTTACCGTTATAAGCCCCCCATAAAGATTTTTTCAAAGTCTTCCCGGAAAAGGCGGGCGGCATAATGTCATGAGGATAGGCGTAGGCACAAAACTAATCGGGTCTTTTGCCGTGGGGGTCTTCCTCGCCATGGTATTTTTGGGGTACTCTCTTTTCACCATAGAGAGGCTCACCTCTACGACGGAAGAGATGGAGAACCTCTCTCTAAGGGTCGACAAGACCGCTAACTTGAGTTTCCTCATACAGAAGGTGCTTAAGACCTCGGATGACTACCTCGTAACCGGCGACATCAGAAAGAGGGATGAGTTCGACAGGCTTGTGAGCGGGATGATAGAAACCATAAACTTCCTCGATAAGCAGAGGGGCAACGAGAGGTGGACGAGGATGTCCGGGAAGGTGAAAGAGGGGGGATTGAAGTTAAGCGAGATGACCATCGAGGTCATGCACATAGACCGTCCCGTGGGCAACCCCATGGCCGCCGCCCTCATGAATGAAGCGACCCTTCTGGGAGAGGGGTTCATAAGGGATGTGGAGGAGTTTACGAACATTGCCTCCGAGGACAAGAACGTTCTGGTCGAAAAAGCCGAGAAACTCGCCAGGAGCGCCAGAAGGGCCTTTTATTTCTTTCCGGTCATGGGGGCAGTCCTGCTTTTTTTCCTGTACCGCTACTTAAGAAACTATATACTGAGGCCCCTCATCGAATTGTACACGGGGGCGGACAGGATATCGAGGGGGGATTTTTCTTCCCGCGTTAACGTAAAGACCAACGATGAACTCGAAGAGTTATGCGAAGGGTTCAACAGGATGGCGGAATACCTGACGGAAAGGGAGGCTAAGTTAAAGTCCCTCCTTAAGGTCGTTGACAAGATGAACGTCGAACTCATAAACGAGAGCCAGCACAAAACGGCCTTCCTCTCCAACGTAAGCCATGAGTTGAAAACGCCGCTGACCCATATACTGGGTTTTTCGGAACTCCTTAATATCAACAGCGCAAGCGGGCCGGAGAAGATACAAAGATACGCCGAGAGCATCCACTCGAGCGGAGAGGAACTTCTAAGGCTCATCGACGGCTTACTTGAGGTTACGCGCGTTATTTCCGGACGTATTGGCGCAAGCATGGACGAGTTTAACGTGGGTGAGGCCGTAAGGACGGTTTTGAGCGTTGTAAGGCCCATGGCCGACAAGAAAGAACAGAAATTTACGGCCTTGGTGGACGAGGGCATTGAAACTATCAGGGCGGATAAGGCGATGTTCAGGCAGATGCTCCTCAATCTGCTGGACAACGCCGTAAAGTACACCCCCTCCGGCGGAGCCGTGGAACTTAAGGTGGCGAGGGATATTATGGAGAAGGGTGAAAAGGTGCTGAGGGTGAGGGTTACGGATACGGGGATGGGGATAAAGCCCGAATTTAAGAATATTATATTCGGTCTCTTCGAGATAGGGGACACTTCCTATACCAGGGAACATGGGGGGATGGGCGTGGGGCTTGCCCTGGTAAAGAGGTTTGTAGAGTTCCACGGCGGCAGAATCTGGGTGGAGAGCGAGCCCGGCCATGGTTCGACGTTTGAATTTTTTATACCGGAGGGAGAGACGGCGAAGAAAGGATGATTCCCGGTAACCCTAAGAGATTTCTATCTTAGAATCCTTTGCAGGTGTGGAATTTCATTGCAAAGATGAATCTGCCATACATCCTCCTTTAGAGACTCTTCCAGATGAACTTGCCATCTATTTAGAAGAGTCGGTTAAATGTTGCAACCGCAACGTTTGCAGTTGCAACATATTCATAACTACTACGCCCCTAAGGTTCCGTGAGAGGGAAAACCTGACCCGATATTTGCCCCGGTACCCGAAAAAATCTCTTAGGAAATACCTTACCCTTTGAATTCCATAGCCTTTTTCCGGTTACACTTTTTCCCCTTGACAAATACTATATGTTGTGGTGGAATGACACATATACAGAGATATATACACTATATATAGAATATTCCCTTTAAAGATTAATGGGTTAAGGAGCCGAGAAAATGGAACATAACCTGCACAATGCAACCTCTCTTGAATCCTTGCGCAAGGCCGGGGCCGTAAAAGGCGAGGCCCATGAAGACGGAGGGACTCATTCGAGGCCCAAGGCGGACATCTCCGAGAACGGAAGGAGGGTGCTCGAGAAAAGATACCTCAAAAAAGACACCGCGGGCAGGGTAATAGAGACCCCGGAGGACATGTTCTGGAGGGTAAGCAGGAATATCGCGGAGGCGGAGAAAAATTACGACCCCCATGCCGATTGCGAGAAGATTGCCGGGGAGTTTTACTCGGTTATTGCCGCGCTCGAATTTCTTCCGAATTCTCCGACACTTATGAACGCGGGGAGGGAATTACAGCAACTCTCCGCGTGTTTCGTCCTTCCGGTCGAGGACTCGATGGAGAGTATTTTCGAGGCCATCAAGCATACCGCGCTCATACACAAATCCGGCGGAGGAACGGGGTTTTCTTTCTCACGCCTGCGGCCTTCGGGCGATGTCGTGGGTTCCACTTCCGGGATTTCCTCGGGCCCCGTATCTTTTATGACCGTATTCGACAGCGCAACCGAGGCCATAAAGCAGGGCGGGACGAGAAGGGGCGCCAACATGGGTATTTTAAGGGTCGACCATCCGGATATCATGAATTTCATAACCTGCAAGGAGGATAACTCGAGGCTCAATAACTTCAATATCTCCGTCTCCATCACGGAGGAGTTCATGGAGGCCGTCGAAAAAGACCTCGAATACCCGTTGAGAAATCCCCGGACGTCATTGGTCGCGGGAACGCTCAAGGCGCGGGAGGTATTCAACAGGATTACCGAAATGGCATGGAAAAACGGGGACCCGGGCATAATATTCGTAGACAGGATAAACAGGGACAACCCCACCCCCCGCATGGGAGAGATAGAGTCCACGAACCCGTGCGGCGAACAGCCCCTCCTCCCGTACGAATCCTGCAACCTCGGAAGCATAAACTTAAGCAGGATGGTAAGGAGGAAATCCAACGGCGACGGCGCGGCGGGCTGCGAGATAGACTGGGAAAAACTCGAGAGGGTTACGAAGAAGGCGGTCCACTTCCTCGATAACGTCATAGACATGAACCGTTATCCCGTCCCCGAGATAGAGAGGATGACAAAGGGCAACAGGAAGATAGGGCTGGGGGCCATGGGGTTCTCGGACATGCTCGTAAGGCTCGCGGTCCCTTATAACTCCGAGGCATCGCTCGATATCGCCGGGAAGGTCATGTCTTTTATCCATGAAAAGGGCAAGGAGGCGTCGGAAGAACTTTCAAGAAGGCGCGGGGGATTCCCTAACTTCAAGGGTTCCATCCACGATACGGGGGACGGACGCGGGATGAGGAATGCAACCGTCACGACGATTGCCCCCACCGGGACCATATCCATAATAGCGGGGTGCTCTTCCGGCATAGAGCCGCTTTTCGCGCTCGCATTCACAAGGAACGTGATGGAGGGGACCGAACTTCTGGAGGTAAATCCCCTCTTCGAGGAGATTGCGAGGGAAAACGGTTTCTTCAGCCCCCTTCTTATGAAAAAGATAGCTTTGACAGGCTCGGCCCACGGCATGGAAGAGGTGCCGGATGAACTGAAGGAAATATTCGTGACCGCGCACGACATATCGCCAGAGTGGCACATAAGGATGCAGGCCGTCTTTCAGAAGTATACGGACAATGCCGTAAGCAAGACCGTTAACTTCCCCCACGGGGCCGGGGTCGAGGACGTAAGGGAGGCGTATTTATTGGCCTACAGGCTCGGGTGCAAAGGGGTTACGGTCTACAGGGACGGCTCGCGCGACGGCCAGGTCCTTACGAAGGGAAACGACAAAAAGAAGGACGCCCATGCCCCTCAAACCCCGGTAACCGATACCCACCATATCACGAGGCCCAAACCCAGGGGGGAGGTCGCATTCGGGGTTACGAAGAAGATGAAGACCGGGTGCGGGAACCTCTACGTAACCATAAACGAGGACCCCGAGGGAAGGCCGTTTGAGATATTCACCCAGATGGGAAAGGCCGGTGGATGCGCCACCTCCCAGTGCGAGGCCACGGGGAGGATGGCGTCTCTGGCCTTGAGGGGAGGGATACAGCCCGATGAGATAGTAAAACAGATGAAGGGCATAAGCTGCCACCTGCCCATGGGTTACGGGGGGAACAAGGTCCTTTCCTGTTCCGATGCCATGGCGCAGGCAATGGAATGGTATCTGAGGTTTAAGTTCTCAACGGCAAAGGAGCCGTTCCTGCTCAATAATTCCGGCCTGCCGTTGGATAACGATTGCGCAAGTGCGTCAAATGCCCGGCCCGCAACGGACAACCTTCAGTTCACGTCCATTCAGGATATACTTAAAAGGGGCGCCTGTCCGGACTGCGGCGGCACGGTCGAGCACGCGGACGGATGCGTTGTGTGCCGCGGGTGCGGGTATACGGAGTGCGGGTAAAGGGATAAACCGGCGACTTGCCCGCCATGCTTCGTTATCAGCGCGTTTTTGCTACTCGGCGTATAAAGCTACATACGCCTGCGTTACAAAAACGGCCTCTGCCTCGCCTGACGGGCAACTTGCCGGTTTATCAGTTCCCCTCTCCCCCAAAGGGAGAGGGAACAACAATTTTCCCCTCTCCCCAGTCCGTACAGGGGGAGAGGGTAGGGTGAGGGGGATTCTTCAAGGCGTCATTGCGAGGAGCGACGAAGCAATCTTAAGAAGTAGGCTAAAAATAAATCTGTCTCGGTTTTTTCTTAAAGTTGAGTGTAATTAATTATGGATACGCGAATTAATGAATGGAGTAAATTGCGCTTTGTCGATCCTGCGAAGGTGCTCCCGCAATTTAGAAAGATTCAACTGCAAGTTGACGAAAGTACTTTAAAAGATAAAGTCAGAAATTTAAGGACACAAAAATTGAAACAACACCGTGAAGGGTGGGAAGCCGCTATATTCTGCTTTGGGATGAGTAAAATGAAAAGCGTGCCGGTTTATGTCGCTCCTTACGAGGCATCTGATTACGATGCAGTTGCAATGCGAGTTGAAGGCAATACCCAGTATTTTACACCCATTCAAATCAAAGAGGTCGTCCCTGAGGATTTAAATCCAGGAACGGATATAAATAAGGAAATTGCTAAATTAAGGCGTTACCAGGTCTCAAACGATACAACTGTTGTTATTCACGTTAATCGTAATGTGCAATTACATCTGTCTTCAGTTAAAGTGCCGAGTTTGAATATAGCATCCCTTTGGTTAATGGGTTCATCACGACCTGATCAAAGCAAATGGTTTTTGGCTGGTAATTTATTGAATAAGCCACAGATTCTTGAATTTGATTATCCAGTAGCATAGGGGGCACAAAAACCGGGGCAGATTTATTTTTCTGAATGAGTCTTTCATCCCCCTCCTACACCACCCCCTCCCCCCAATGGAGGGGGTTCTTCCCGCCTTCCTCAATAAAGCCTAATCCGGTATTCCGCCCTGCCAAGGGCAGGGGCGCTTCGCTTGGCATATTCCTTCAATATATGCTAAACTCTTCCCATGCACGAACTCACAATAACGACAGATTTCTCCTCGGCCCACAACCTGAGGGGCTACGAGGGGAGTTGCGAGCGGCTCCACGGCCATAACTGGAAGGTCGAGGTCCGCATAGCGGCGGAAAGGCTCGACAAACTGGAGATGGCCCTCGATTTCAAGGTCTTAAAAGAGAAAGTGAACAGGGTTGTGGAAAAACTCGACCATAGATACCTCAATGAAGTCCCGCCCTTTGACAAAACCAACCCCACAGCCGAGAATATCGCAAGTTTCGTATACAGGGAACTCTCCCCGGTTTTAAACGACGGGAACATCAAGGTCAAAAAGGTGAGGGTCTGGGAATCGGACAAGGCCTCTGCCGCATACTATGAATAAAAAGGCCCCATCCCCTCTGCCGCTTCGAGGCCGTAAGGCCGCGGTAACCCCGAAGGCCGGGAGGCGGTTGCGCCCCGCCCGCGGCAGCCCTCGGCTTCGCCGAGAGGCGAGCAAAGGACTGCGAGACGTCCAGGGCGAGCCTGATTTAAGACGCATAGACATAGACAAGGTCGGCGTCAAGGACATACGCTACCCCATAGTCGTGCTCGACAAAAGGAATAAACTCCAGCAC
>JACRCB010000134.1 GCA_016219165.1 Deltaproteobacteria bacterium
ATATCGGATGACCCCGTTCTGTGGGCGCACCTGCCGGAGTTTTCGGGATGGTGAGGGCCAGGGG
This sequence comes from Deltaproteobacteria bacterium, assembly GCA_016219165.1. Lineage (GTDB taxonomy): Bacteria > Desulfobacterota > GWC2-55-46 > GWC2-55-46 > DRQE01 > JACRCB01. The sequence goes on from JACRCB010000134.1 coordinate 65, forward strand.
AGACGGCGGCAGTACGGCCGGTGAAGTTTGTTTTTTATTTTCCGCAAGAGATGTAGTAAGATGTGATAATATATACGTTAAAACCTTTTAGAGAAAGGTTCTGCCTTGGAGGTTATGGAAAGAAGAAAGACAAGAAAGATAAGGCTCGGAAGCGTTACCGTCGGAGGGGGTTCTCCGGTAAGCGTGCAGTCCATGACCAACACCCCGACGCCCGATGTAAGGGCAACAATAGCCCAGATAAAGGCGCTCGAAAAGGCCGGCTGCGAGGTGGTGAGGGTTGCGGTTCCGGATAAAGACGCCGCCGTGGCGTTGCCGGGGATAAAAAAGGGAATTGCTCTCCCTCTTATCGCGGACATCCATTTTGACTGGCGGCTCGCCTTAATGGCCATAGAGGCCGGGGTGGACGGGTTGAGGCTAAACCCCGGCAATATCGGGGGGGAGGAAAGGGTAAGGGAGGTTGTGAGGGCCGCAAAGCAGAGGGGCATCCCGATAAGGATAGGGATAAACTCAGGCAGTCTCGAAGAGGACCTCCTCAAAAGATACGGACACCCGAGCCCGGAGGCAATGGTTGAGAGCGCGCTCCGCCATATCCGGCTCGTCGAGGATATGGATTTCTTTGAGATAAAGGTGTCGCTCAAGGCCTCCGGGGTTTGGCCGACAATCAATGCGTACAGGCTCCTCGCAAGGAAGGTGGACTATCCCTTCCATGTGGGCGTTACAGAGGCGGGCACACTTTTTTCAGGCACGGTAAAGTCCTCGGTGGGCATAGGGGTTCTCCTCTCGGAGGGCATCGGAGATACGATAAGGGTATCCCTTACCGCGGACCCGGTAGAGGAGGTCAGGGTCGGATGGGAGATACTGAAGGCCCTTGAATTAAGGAAACGGGGGGTGAATGTAATATCATGCCCCACCTGCGGCAGGATAAAGATAGATTGCGTAGGGCTTGCGAGCGAGGTTGAAAAAAGGCTCGGCCATATAAAAGAACCGGTAAACCTATCTCTTATGGGCTGCGTTGTAAACGGGCCGGGAGAGGCCGTTATGGCCGACGTCGGCATCATAGGAGGAGGCGGGGGGGGAGGCGTGGGGGGAGACGGGGTGGCGCTTCTTTACAGTAGAGGAAAGGTGGTAAGAAAGGTAAAAGAGGAGGAGATAGTCTCCGCGGTCATAGAGGAGGTGGAGAGCATAGTCCGGGAGAGGGAAAAGGCAAAAAATCTGAAAGGGGCCGCTGAAGATTGAGCAAAGTTACAATTATTACATTTTCATTGACATATAATTAAATATGATTTATAGTTAATTAAGGCAAATTAGAAAAACATCTCCTTGTCATTGCGGGAAGGCTTAAGCCGGCGGGGTAATTTCGTATATTTTACTTCGGAGGGTCTTGATGCAGAGGTTATACCATCTTATTCTAATTTCGCTGTTGGTTTTCCTATTCGCGGGTTGTGCGTCCGCCCTCAAGGCGAAGAGGGGGGATGAACTTGCATCCCGTGGGGCATGGGACGAGGCTGTTTTAAATTATGCCGAGGCCGCAAAGGACGAGCCTGACAATCTCGACTACAGGGTAAAATACGCGCGCGCAAGGGGTGAGGGCGCGATGGTACATTACAGAAGGGGTTCCGAGCACCTTAAAAAAGGCAACCACGAAGCCGCATTCCTTGAGTTCCAGGCCGCTCTCATTCTCGACCCCAGCCTTAAAAAGGCCGAAGAAGATTTAAGAAAGACCAAGAACCAGATTGATTCCGTCTACTATTACGGAAAGGGGATGGAGTTTCTAAAGGACGGGAAGGTGGATGAGGCGAAGAAATCCTTCCAGAAGGCCGTGAAATCAGACCCGGGCAATACGGCCGCGTCCGAGGAACTTGAAAAGATAAGAAAGGAAAAGGGGGCCGCGGTTACGATGGACGGTTTTGAATTGGACATTAAGAGCGCCAAGCCCATTACCCTGGAGTTCAAGGATGTCGGAGTCAAGGCCGTATTCGGGGTCCTCTCGAAACTTTCCGGGATAAACTTCGTATTCGATTCCGATATCGCCGACAAAAAGACATCGATATTCCTCAAGGATTCGACCTTCAGGGAGGTCCTCGAACTCCTTTTGATAACGAACAATCTTTCCAAGAAGGTCGTAAGCGAAAATACCATCCTCATATACCCTGCGACCCCCCAGAAGATAAGGCAGTACGAGGAGATGGTCGTAAAGGTCTTCTACCTTACCAACATAGACGCGAAGAAGGCGGTGAATCTCATAAAGACGATGGTGAAGGCAAAGGACGTATATGTCCACGATGCCCTGAACGCCATCGTTGTGAGGGCCGACCCCTCCGCCGTGGAGCTCGCCCGCAAGATTCTGGAGGCAACCGACCTCGCTGACGCGGAGGTGCTGCTTGTGGTCGATATAATGGAGATAAACAAGACCAAGGCGCACAACCTCGGAATCGACATTCCCGATTCCGTGACGGCAAACATACCGCAATCGGCCGTAGGCGACATAACAGGGATTGCAATAAAAGACCTCGCCCACCTCTCTTCCGGGGACCTTATCATCTCCATTCCCTCCGCCGTACTCAATATGAAGGTGGAGGACCTCGATGCGGAGATTCTGGCGAACCCGAGAATCAGGGTGAAGAACAGGGAGAAGGCGAAGATACACATAGGCGACAGGGTGCCGATAATCACTGCCATTGTTTCAGGCACCGCGGCCACAACCAGCGAGACCGTCCAGTACCAGGACGTGGGGTTGAAGCTCGAGGTCCAGCCCGTAATAAGGCCCAATGACGAGATAGACTTAAAGATAAACCTTGAGGTAAGTTCCCTCGGAACAAAGACCACGACAACGGCGGGAAGCGTTGTTTATCAGATAGGCACGCGCACCGCCGAAACGAGCCTGAGGCTTCAGGACGGAGAAACACAGATAATAGGCGGCCTTATAAGCAACGAAGAGAGAAATACGGTCGTAAAGATTCCCGGGCTCGGAGAGATTCCAATCATCGGAAAACTCTTTGCCAACACGGACAAGAGTAAAAGGAAGACCGATATACTTCTTTCCATCACCCCTCACATCGTGAGGAGGCTTGAGGTTCCGGGCGAGGACGTAACGAGGATATTGTCCGGAAAAGAGGGGTCCCCTTCCTTGGGGCCTATCATGGAAATTCCGCAGCATGAGGCCGCGCCGCCTGAGGAATCCATAACGCAGCCCGAAGAGGGTGAACCGCCGGCGGAAGAAGTTACGCCTCCTGAAGAAGGGGAGGCGCCTTTGCCCGGGCTCGAACCTCCGCCTCCTCCGCCGCCGCCGCCGCCCGGGACACCTCCGCCTACCCCCGAGGGAGGGGCGCCAGAGCCTGCTCCCTGATATAACAAAGATAAAAACCGTCAAATAGCAAGATGGATGAGAAAGGCATAACACTCATAGAACTCCTCGTTACCATCACCATCTTGGCGGTGCTTGCCGCTATCGTTGTTCCCCTCTCCCAGATGTCGGTAAAGAGACAGAAGGAGATGGAACTTAGAAGGGACCTCAGGGTTATACGCACCGCCATAGACGATTATAAAAAGGCATGGGATGAGGGGAGGATTAAGAGGAATATCGGGGATACCGGCTATCCGCCCAACTTAAGCGTGCTTGTAGACGGGGTGGAGGATGCCACCTCAACGGAGCATAAAAAGATAAGGTTTTTAAGGAGGCTCCCCCGGGACCCCATGACCGCGGATGAAAACCTCTCCCCAGAAGAGACATGGGGGATGAGAAGTTACTCAAGCCCGCCCGACGATCCGTCGGAAGGCAGCGACGTGTTCGATGTTTATGCGAAGAGCTCGGAGAGTGCAATCGATGGGACGCCGTATAAGAGTTGGTGAGGCACGGGGGTTTACGCTCATTGAACTTATGGTGGTGCTTACCATCATGGCCATACTTGTAAGCATCGCCGTGCCCAGGTACATGAATTCGCTCACAAAGGCGAGGGAGGCAGCGCTCCTTGAAGACCTCTATATCATGCGCGACGCAATCGATAAGCACTATGCGGACACCAATGAGTATCCCTCGTCCATTCAGGGCCTTGTGGATAAAAAATACATAAGGACCGTCCCGGTGGACCCGTTCACCGATAAGTCCGACACATGGGTGGAGGTGGAGTCGGAAGAAGGCAACGGCATATCAGACGTCCACTCCGGCAGCCCAGGGGTGGGGCGCAACGCGGTGCCGTACAATGAGTGGTAAGGGAGTGGTAAGGGAGTTGGAGTCCCCGCGCCGCAAGGCGTCGACGCAGGCGCGAAAGCGGGGTTGGGTTCAGTGAGTGGTAAGGGAGTGATAGATGGCGCGGAGGGTTTTTTTAGCCTCGGGTTCCTTCAGCCGCGATAAGAGCGGCTTCACTTACATCTCCCTGCTTTTTTTAATCGTTGTCATCGGGATTGCGCTCTCGGTAACGGGGGAGGTATGGAGCACGACCGCGAAGAGGGAACTCGAAGAGGAGCTGCTTTTCAGGGGAGGGGAAATAAAAAGGGCCATCACGAGGTATTATGAGGAGGGTCCGGGAGGGGTAAAACAATTCCCGCGCGAACTCAAAGACCTTTTGAAGGACCCGAGGCAACAGGCCGTGAAACGGTATCTGAGGAAGCTCTACGCGGACCCCATGACCGGTAAATCCGACTGGCAACTCATAAAGGAGAAAGACGGAACCATAATCGGTGTGAAAAGCAGAAGCGGCGCCTCTTCGCTTAAGTCGGCCAACTTTCCTCTGACATTAAGAAACCTGGAGGGGAAGACAAAATACAGCGAGTGGGAATTCGCCTATGGCATGGAGAAAAAAGCAAAGGGGCCGGCGAAATCTTCTTAGAAAGGATTTTCTGAAGACTATATCTAAAGGGAATTCTATCTTTCGACGGTAGGATAAGATAAACCTATGACCAAATTCAAGGTAAAGGCCGCAACGGAAGAGGGAAGGGTTATCTCGAGGGAGGTCGAGGCCCGCTCAAGGGAAGAACTGTCGGTGATGCTCGAGAAAGAGGGGCTCCTGCCCATCAAAGTGAAAAAAGAGGGCAGGCCCTTTTCCAAGGCTTTTTTTAAAGGCCGTAAACGGTCGGTTAAAAGGGGGGAGTTTCTTATTTTCAATAAGGGTCTTGCGGCGCTTTTGAAGGCGGGGTTGCCGGTAGTAGAGTGTCTTGAGACCCTCAAAGGCCAGGCCTCCAACGAGTATTTCGAGGGTATCCTCGACGGCACGGCAAACTACATAAGGAACGGAGAATCCCTCTCGGATGCTTTTGCGCATCACGGGGAGGTGTTTTCGTCCCTTTACACCGCGTCCATAAGCGCGGGCGAAAGGACAGGGGACCTTATCCCGGCGATATCGGGTTACATAAACTATCAGCAGAGGATAGAGGCCATAAGGAAAAAGGTCGTTTCGTCGGTGACATATCCGGCCATCCTTACGGCCGCAAGCCTTGCCGTTATCGCCTTCCTCATAGTCTACGTGGTCCCTACGTTCTCAAAGATATATATATCGACCGGCGCAACACTTCCGCTTGCAAGCCGTATCCTCATAGCCGCCTCCTCTTTCATGAGGCGGTATATCCTTCTTTTCGCGGGGTTCTTTCTGGGGGCCGGGTTTGCCATAAGGGCGTATATAAAGAGCGAGGGGGGTAGATACGCCCTTGACCGGGCGAAACTCGAGTTCCCGCAGCTCGGCGGGATATACCTAAGTTACACGGCCGCGAAATTCTCAAGAACCCTTTCGATGGTATTGAAGTCCGGGGTGCATCTTGTGCACGCCCTCGAGATGAGCAGGGGCGTCATCAATAACACACTCCTCGAGGGAAGACTCGATTATGTGATAAAGAAGGCCAGGGAAGGGGAGACGATAACAGGGGCCATGGCCGAGGCGGGGTTCATGCCGGAGATTACCTTGAGGATGCTCGGCGTCGGGGAAAGGAGCGCAAGCCTGCCCGAGATGCTCGCCGATATAGCCTCGTTCCACGACGAGGAGGTGGACCACAAGGTCGGGATAATAACGGACCTCATAGAGCCGGCGCTTATGATAATCATGGGTCTTATAATCGGCGCTATCGTTGTTCTGTTGTACCTGCCCATATTCCAGTTGGGCGCGAACATATAAGGGGCCGCGGGTTTATGGCGTTGAGGAAAAAGATAGGGGAGATACTGAGAGAAAAGGGGTTTATTTCCGAGGACGCCCTGAAGGAGGCCCTTATCCTCTCGAAGGGCGAGGGCATACGCACTGGGCAGGCCTGCATAAGACTCGGATTCATAGACGGGGATAAACTCGCCTGCGCCCTCGCGCAGCAGTACGGCCTTACGGTCGTTGACCTCAAAAAATCCATGGTGGACGAAAAGACCCTCGAACTCATACCGGCCGAGTTGCTCTACAGGGCGAGGGTCATGCCCGTTGTGAAGGACGGGGAAACGCTCCTTGCGACAGCGGACCCCACCGACATAATCACCCTCGACGACGTGGAACGGCTTGTAAAGACCCGGGGCGGGGATATCAAGGGGGTGGCGGTCGCATCCTCGGATTCCATAGAGAGGCTCCTTAACCGCGGGACAGGGACAAGGAGGATGTTCAAAGAGGCGACCGAGGGCTTCAACCTCGAGGCCCTGAGGGTAAGCGAAGAGGAAGAGGAGAAAGAGGGGGTCCTGTCGCTCGAAAAGATTACCCAGGACTCCAGCCCCGTTGTAAAACTCGTTGACACAACGATATATGACGCCCTTTCAAAGAGGGCGAGCGACATACATCTGGAATCCACGGTGGATGGGCTTATCGTCAAATACAGGCTCGACGGGGTCCTCCACAAGGTCGCGGGTCCCGTGGACAGGAAGTTCCAGCCGAGCGTTATATCGAGGATAAAGGTCATGAGCGAACTCGATATATCGGAGAGGCGGGTCCCTCAGGACGGACGGTTCAAGATAAAGATAAGGGATAAGGCCATAGACTTCAGGGTCTCGATAATGCCGAGCATATACGGCGAGGACGCCGTCATACGTATCCTCGATAAAGAGCATATAACAAAGGAATTCCAGCAATTAAGGCTCGACCTCCTCGGCTTCAGCGAGGACGTGGTCAGGCACTTAAGGAGGATGATACGGGAGCCGTACGGCATGATACTCGTAACCGGCCCGACGGGCTCCGGCAAGACCACGACCCTCTATGCCGCGGTATCCGAAATCAATACCGGAGAGGAAAAGATAGTCACGATAGAAGACCCGGTCGAGTACGAACTCAAGGGGGTGGTCCAGATACCCGTGAACGAGAAGAAAGGGCTTACCTTTGCAAGGGGCTTGAGAAGCATCCTCCGCCACGACCCGGATAAGATTATGGTCGGGGAGATACGCGACCCGGAGACCGCCCAGATAGCCATACAGGCCGCTCTGACGGGCCACCTCGTATTCACGACCGTCCACGCAAACAACGTCTTCGACGTCATAGGGAGGTTCATCCACATGGGCATCGAGCCGTATAACTTCGTATCCTCTCTTAACTGCGTCATCGCCCAGAGGCTTATAAGGATGATATGCCCGGCATGCAGGAAGGAAGCCGGGATTGGCAGAGAGGAACTTGCGGCGAGCGGGCTCGACCCCGGAAAACACGGGGGTACCGCCTTCTATAAGGGGACCGGATGCCCGGAGTGTTATAATACCGGATACCGCGCAAGGAAGGCCATCGCCGAACTTCTGGACCTCTCCGACGAGATAAGGGACATGATAGCCGCGAGAGAGCCCCTCTCCGCGATAAAGACGAGGGCGATACAGGACGGCATGGTTACGCTGAGAACGGTTGCCGTCGAGTGTGTTTTAAGAGGCGAGACGACCCTTGAGGAGATCAACAGG
>JACRCB010000017.1 GCA_016219165.1 Deltaproteobacteria bacterium
GAGGGTGCCGTTGGCCGTGGGCATGCTCAAGGAGGCCACGGTAAGGACAATAAGTTTTACGGACTATACCGTTGCGGTAATCCCGCTTGTAGTTATCATGCTTGTTTTCGGGTTCTTTGTGATTAAAAGTGTTTTTCCGGTGGATATAGAAAGTGTAGAAAAGGCGCATGACGCGCTCCATAAACGCATACGCGCCATGGGAAAGACGGGCTACGGCGAGTATGCCGTGGGGATTATACTGCTGCTTACGTTTGCGGCATGGGTGGCGTTTGGAAGGACCATGGGGCTTGCAACGATAGCGCTCACCTCGGTTGTGTTCCTCTTTGTCTTGAGGCTCGTAAGGTGGAAGGACATAGAAGAGGAGGTCAACTGGGGGATAATACTCATGTACGGGGGCGCTATAATAATGGGGACGGCGCTGGAGCGGAGCGGGGCCGCGCAGTGGCTCGCGCAAAAGACCATAGGACACTGGGTCGTAAACCCGTGGACCGCGGTTGCGCTATTCTCGCTCGTTTCGCTTTTGCTTACCGAGGGGATGAGCAACGCCGCTGTCATAGCGATTATGCTTCCCGTGGCCATAGGGTTCAGCCACAGGTTCTCAATGGACCCCTCGGTCATGACGTATGCGATAGCCATCCCGGCCGGGCTTGCCTTTTGTCTTCCGATGGCAACCCCGGCCAACGCGATAGCCGTGTCATCGAGCTATATAAGCGTCAAGGACATGGCAAAGGCCGGCACTGTCATGGCCGCGGTTTCATGGGCGGCATTCATCCTCGTTGCGTGGCTTTATTGGCCGCTCATAGGGATTAAATATTGAGGGGTGTTTAAGAGGTGAAGAACATACTGCTTGTGCTTCCTTCAACCGGCGCGTCTTCGAGGGCGACGGAGTATGCGGTCAAGACCGCAAAGAAAGAATCCGCCACCCTCTTCGCCCTCTATATACTCGAGACAGAGCCCACAAAGGAAGTTCTCGAGAGGTTCATGGACATAGGGTTTGTAGGGGATAAGCCCATGGAGGAACTTTCCGAGGCGATGATGAAGGAATACCGGCAGAGGGGCTATGAGGCGCTCGGGGAGGTTCAGATAAAGGCCATGGAAGAGGCCGTCCCGTTCGAGCCGCTTCTGGAGACGGGAGAGAGGCTCCCATTGACGCTCGATGTCATAAAAAGGAACGATATCGGACTCGCTATTGTCGTGCGGAAGAAGGCGCGGGCGATTGCGAGGTATCTTACGGGGTCGCGTCTCGATGAACTCAAGGAAGAGGCGCCGTGTAAGGTGGAAATACTCGACGAAGACTAAACAAAGGAGGAGGTAGCGTAATGAAGGTGTGGACGGAATCGGAACTCGAGAAGATAAGTAAAAGTTTGGAGGGCAAGGACCCGAAGGAGGCCATAAAATGGGCGCTCGACAACTTCCAACCGGACGTTTCGCTTGCCTGCAGTTTCGGGGCGGAGGACGTGGCGCTGGTCGATATGCTCGTTAAGGTAAACCCGAAGGCGAGGATATTTTATCTCGATACAGGCCTTCTTTTCAAAGAGACCTATGAATTGATAGACAGGGTCGCTGAAAAATACGGGATAAAACCCGAGAAGTACTCCTCGGCTATTTCCGTCAAGGACATGGAAAGGGAATACGGCCCGAAACTCTGGGAGGCAAATCCGGACCGGTGCTGCGGGATAAGGAAGGTGGTTCCGCTGGAGGATGCGCTTAAAGGGTTGAAGGCATGGATAACAGGCATAAGAAGGGACCAGGCCCCGACGAGGGCTAACGCCCCGGTTGTGGGGTGGGACGCCAAGTTCAATCTCGTCAAGATTAACCCGCTTGTTACATGGACATGGGAGGATGTGTGGGGATACATACGCAAAAACGGCGTCCCCTACAACGTCCTGCACGACAAGGACTATCCGAGCATAGGCTGCGAGCCGTGCACCAAGGCCGTGAAACCCGGGGAAGACCCGAGGGCGGGCAGGTGGGCCGGAAAGGGCAAGACCGAGTGCGGCCTGCATAAATAAGGCCGCCCGGCCCAGCACCACTTTGGACACGTTGGCTCTGGATATTGGAGAGATGGTGCTGTCCAAAGTGGTGCTGGGCACCCCGTACCCCCGGGGCGTTACGCATATTGCAATCTTACATAAAAAAACTCTTGGAGGTATAAAAGGTGTCAGGACTAATCGAACCGCATGGCGGAAAACTCGTAACGAGGGTCCTTGAAGGCGAGGTACGGGACGAGGCCCTGAAGAAGGCGAGAAAGATAAAGAAGATAGTCCTTTCCGACAGGGAGGTCTCGGACCTCGAACTCATAGCGATAGGGGGGTTCAGCCCTATCGAGGGTTTCATGACAAAGGACGACTACCACTCGACGATGGATACGATGAGCCTTAGAAACGGCCTTCCATGGACCATACCTGTAACCCTCTCCGCCACGAAGGAAGAGGCAGGGAATCTAAAGGAAAATACCGACATAGCCCTCGTGGACGGAAAAAACACCATCCTCGGGATACTCCACCTTGAGGAGGTCTACAGCCACGACAAGGAAAAAGAGGCCCTCGAGGTCTACGGCACAAAGGAAGACGCCCACCCCGGGGTTAAAAAGGTCTACGAGATGGGAGAGATGCTTCTGGGCGGGAAGGTCTCGGTCGTTAAAAGGCCCGAGCATGACGACTTTAAAGAGTACAGGCTCGACCCGAAAGATACGAGGGGCCTCTTCAAAGAAAAGGGCTGGAAGAGGGTTGTCGGTTTCCAGACCCGTAACCCCATACACCGCGCCCATGAGTACATACAGAAGTGCGCCCTCGAGGTCGTGGACGGGCTCATGATACATCCGCTCGTCGGGGAGACGAAAGAGGACGACATACCGGCCCCGATAAGGATGCGCTGTTATGAAACGCTCATCGAGAATTACTACCCCAAGGACAGGGTATGCCTTGTTGTCTTCCCGGCGGCCATGAGATACGCGGGCCCCAGGGAGGCCGTATTCCATGCGCTCATACGGAAAAACTACGGATGCACCCACTTTATCGTCGGCAGGGACCACGCCGGGGTGGGAAAATACTACGGGACATTCGATGCCCATTACATATTCGATGAGTTCGACCCCGCGGCCATAGGCATTACCCCGCTCTTTTTCGATTATACCTTCTATTGCAAAAAGTGTTCCGGGATGGCCTCTTACAAGAGTTGCCCCCACGACTCCTCCGAGCATATAACGCTTTCCGGGACAAAGGTGAGGGAGATGCTGAAAGGAGGCAATACCCCGCCACCGGAGTTCTCAAGGCCGGAGGTGGCGGGTATCCTCGCCGAGGCGATGAAACAGAGGTGAAGAACGCTGAATATCCTCGACGGGAACCCGCAAGAGCGAAGGCCGCCTGACCGGGAGGGTTCCCGTCAGGCGGCCTTTTGAAGGACAACAAACTTAAGGTAATGGGTCTCGGGCATGCCGAGAAGAATAGGATGGTCCCTTGCCTGAGAGCGGACATCGACCGTCCGGGCAACGCATCCCGCATCCCGTGCCGAGGACTTCAGTATCTCGGTAAACATCAGGGGGGAGATATTCTGCGAGCAGGAAGACGTAACGAGGTGCCCTCCCTCGTTCAATAACTTTAAACCCAGAAGGTTTATATCCTTATAGCCGCGCTGCGCTCCGGCCATTGCCTCTTTTGCCTTTACAAAGGATGGGGGGTCGAGTATAACGCAGTCAAACCTCTCGCCCCGCTTCAATTTCTCCCTGAGTTGCCTGAAGGCGTCGCCCTTTTCGGCCTGTATCAAACTGTCGAAGGCATTAAGCCGTATATTCTCTTTAAGCCGCTCAAAGACCGTGCCCGAATCTTCCAGCGCTACTATCTCTTTCGCCCCGTACTTTGCGGAGTAAACCGAAAACCCCCCTGTGTAGGCAAAACAATCGAGAACCCTTCCTCCCCTGACATACGGGGCGATGGTCCTTCTATTTTCCGTCTGGTCGAGATAAAAGCCTGTCTTGTGGCCATCGAGAAGGTCTATTGAAAACTCAAGCCCGTCGAAGGCGGCGGCAACGTCTCGCCGGTTCCCGTGTATAAACCCCTTTACCTGAGGCAGCCCTTCTTTTTTTCTTGCGCCGGCATCGTTGCGCTCCACTATGGCCGAGGGGCTGAAAACCTCCATCAGTATGTTGACTATCTCTTCTTTGCGCCTCTCCATGCCGAGAGTTAAGGTTTGGATGGAGAGTATATCTTTGTATTTATCGATTATCAAACCCGGAACCCGGTCCCCTTCGCTCGATAGAACCCTGAAGGAATCGGAGGGCATCCATCCGAGCCGGAGGCGCCGTTGGAGGGCATCCGAAATCCTCTTCCTTAAAAAAGGACCGTCGACCGGCTCGTCCTTAAAGGTGAGGACCCGTACCGTTATCTTTGATTTGTCGTTTATGTAGCCTCTGGCAACGAACCTGCCGGAGGCGTCTCTTACGGATACGACGGCGCCGTTTATGTAATGGCCGTCGATTGCCCTTATCTCGTTATCGAAGACCCAGAGATGCCCGCAGGCCATCCGGTCGATGCACTTTTTCGATACCCTTATCGAAGTCAATGTGTTCGCCTCCCGTGGAATTGCGGCAGGCCTTAGTTTAGCACAGGCGGGCCCGGGTTGCCGTATCTTTCGGTTTAAACCCGGCTTAACCCGCTTGACAGCATCGGAAAATTGTTTTAATATCTGGAGAAACCACCCTCACGAGAAGGCCTCAGGGTAAAAGGAAACCGCTGTGAGCCACCCTCTTTTCCGCCGAAGAAAGAAGATTGTAAAGCCCGGTTACCAGATGAAGGTTGCGTTTTCCGCCGCAATCGCGCTCTTTTTGTATTCCCTCGTCCTGGGCTTCATCATCTTTTATCCTCTCTCCCAGGAACTCTATTCCGCCGCGACGGTCGAGGATAAAATGAGGGTGTCGGAACTCATACTCGGCCTCCACAGAAGGGTCTGGCCCGCGGTATTTGCCGTATCGATACTCGTATATATCCATGCGATACTCGCCTCCCACAGGGTTGCCGGACCCGTCTACAGACTTGAAAAGGCGATGAAGGATTTTATGGCTGGAAAGTTCGGGGGACGGGTAAGGCTCCGGAAAAGCGACCAATTTCAGGAGGTAGGGGAGGTTACGATCCGTCTCGCCGGTTATCTGGAAGAGGCAAAGAAGCGGGATGTAAAGTTGCATGCCGCCGTAAGGGAAACTCTTTCGAATGTCCATTCCGTCCTCAAAAAAACCGGGACCAACGACGAGGCCATGAAGGCCCTCTCCGGGCTCATAAAAGAACTGGATACCCTTCCCGATGCATTCACGGACGTCTCCAGACCCGTGGATAAAGGCGTTTAACAAACTCAAACATTAGAGAGTGTGTATGTTCCCTCCGGTCGAAGGCTTATTGTCTGATAAAGGCCCTCTGCGGGCGGGCCCCGCAAGGAACGGGAAGGGGTCTTCTCAAAAGGGGTTTACTTTAGTTGAGATGATGGCTGTCTTCGCCATCCTGGCGGTCATTGCCGGTATAGCCATATTGGCCTATTTCAGATTCATACAGAAGGCGCGGGAGGCCGCCGTAGTGGGATTCCTGAGCAAGATCGCAACCGTTGAGGAGGCATACGTGATAAACAACCCCGACGGCTCGTATACGGCTGATTTCGAAGAGCTCGGTTTTCCCCGGCAGAGCGTGGATGCAGACAGAAACATAGCCTACAACAATGATTACAAGTTCGTCCTCTCCGCCGGCATGGATAGCGAGGAAAAGGGCTGGTGGAAGGTTATTGCCGCGCCGGTTGACGGGAGCGCCGATGTGCGATGGTTTTATGCCGACCAGACCGGGAAGATAAGATACGAGGTCGGCCATCCCCCGGGCGCGGACAGCCCGGTTGTCGGGTCATAAGCGTTAAGGAAGCTCTGATTAAATGTTTTTTGGGGGAAACCTTTCTGTAGAAAGGTTCTCCCCCAAACCCCTTTCCAAAGACTTTCAGTTATAGGTGGCTGTCCCACCCGCTTATTTTTGTCAATAAATTCATATGGTTTTTCGGTTAGGGTGGGGCAGCCACCTATAGTAACTGAAAATTTTTGAAGAGAGTTTGAGAGAAACTTTTTATAAAAAGTTTCTCTCAAA
>JACRCB010000131.1 GCA_016219165.1 Deltaproteobacteria bacterium
CCTGTGTTCCTTCCAAGGACCACCCCTGGAGACGGTGGCAAAACAGACAGCCTCTCCCGCCAAGGGAGGCATTACCTATACTAACCGAATAGGACATTTCTACTTTGCCAAGAATAGGACATTTCTAAATTGCCTTGACACACCGTAAACTAAACCCTTGACAAAACCCGCGAAATCCCTTAAATTGTAGTTTTTAATTTATATAGGAGAACGTTACCCGCAATGAAGACATATCTTCCGGGCCAGGCGGAACTGGACAATAAAAAGTGGTATCTCGTCGATGCGGAGGGTAAAACCCTCGGCAGACTCGCAAGCCGCATAGCCGCGATATTAAGAGGGAAACACAAGCCCTCCTATACCCCGAGCGTTGATACGGGAGACTTTATCGTCGTCGTAAATGCCGAGAAAATCAGGGTGACTGGCAAGAAACTTACGGACAAGCTGTACCGCCGCCACAGCGGATACCCCGGCGGATTTAAGGCCACGGCCCTCGGAGTCCTCCTTAAAGAGAAGCCCGAAGAGGTATTGAAGACGGCCGTCGAGGGGATGCTCCCCGCGGGAAGCCTCGGAGGGAAGATGCTTAAAAAACTCAAGGTATATTCCGGCAAAGGACATCCGCATAAGGCGCAGAATCCCGAAACGCTCGGCAATATCGCATAACAAGGAGTTTATTGAATGGCAGAGAATGTATACAGCGCAGTTGGACGAAGAAAGACCTCGGTTGCGAGGGTGAGACTCGTTAAAGGCCCCGGGGAAATAACGGTCAATAAGAAGGCCGTCGATGCTTATTTCCCGATGGAAACGCTCAGGGCGGACCTCAAACGGCCGCTCGAACTTACAAAGACCCTCGGCAGCCTCAACGTCTACGCAAGCGTAAACGGCGGGGGGGTAAACGGCCAGGCATTCGCGGTCCGGCACGGCATATCCAGGGCCCTCGTTGAAATGGACCCGAATCTCCGCGGTGTCCTCAAAAAAGCGGGACTCCTCACAAGAGACCCGAGAATGAAGGAAAGAAAAAAGTACGGCCAGAGGGGCGCGAGGGCAAGATTCCAGTTCTCGAAGAGATAATACCGTCGAAGGATTAAAAAACGCCCTTAGAGGGGAAGACCGGACGGCCTTCCCCTTTTTTATTCTGACGGGCGGCAGACGCGATGATTCCGGGGGATTGCGCGGAAAGTCCCCCATGCCGGCCGCAGTTAAAAGTTTTTTGGGGAAGAGATTGATAAAACCTTTAAGGGGGGCATAACATGCTTAAGGTTGCAATCCTCGGAGGAAGCGGGTACACGGGGCTTGAGCTTTTGAGGATACTCGCCCGGCATAAGGGCGTGGAAGTGGGCTCCGTAACATCAAGGCAGTATAGCGGGAAGCGTATCCCGGAGGTCTTCCCCTGTTTGAGGGGATATTACGACAACCTCAAATTCACCGAACCATCGGGTTTTCCGGGCATGGATGCGGAGCTATTTTTCCTCAGCCTGCCGCACGGCGCTTCACAGGAGGTGGCCCCGAAACTCCTGAAAGGCGGGAAACGCATCGTGGACCTGAGCGCGGACTTCAGGCTCAAAGACCCGAGGGTATATGAAAAATGGTACGGAAGGCATAAATCAAAGGGCCTTCTTAAATATGCGGTTTACGGCCTTCCCGAACTCTTCAGGGAGGAGATAAAAACCGCTTCGCTCGTTGCAAACCCCGGCTGTTACCCGACCTCCGCGCTCCTCGCCCTCGCCCCGTTTTTTAACGGTGATTTAAGGGGCGTTATAGACGCGGGCTCCATCATCATAGACTCAAAGAGCGGGGTATCAGGGGCGGGAAGGGCCCCAACGCTTGAGACCTCTTTTGTAGAGATCAGTGAAGGGTTCAGGGCGTACAAGGTCGCCTCCCACAGGCACACCCCGGAAATGGAAGAGGTGCTTAAAGGCCTTTCCGGAAAAAATATAACCCTTACGTTCACCCCGCACCTGCTGCCTGTTGCGCGTGGGATACTTACCACCGTGTACGCGGGGATTAAGAAACCCGTAAAGACCGCCGCCCTTCTTAAATACTATAAGGATTACTACAGGGGCGAGCCTTTCGTAAGGGTGTGCGGGGACGGGACCCTCCCGGACATAAGGTTTGTCAGGGGTTCCAATTACTGCGACATAGGGCTTGAGGTAGACGAGCGGACAAAAAGGGTCATAATAATCTCCGCGATAGACAATCTCGTGAAAGGCGCATCGGGCCAGGCCGTCCAGAACATGAACATAATGTCCGGTTTCGACGAACAGGAAGCGCTCAATGCCCCTCCCGTCTGAGAAACCATTTTTAAAAAGCCTCCCACGGGTTGCGCAATAAGGAACCTTCTGATAGAATCGAACTAACAGGTTGCGGAAAAACTCAAGTTGCCGTCTTTGCGAGCAAAGCGAAGCAATCCCATCTTTAGATAAATCAAAGAGTTAGAGATTACGGAGCCTGTTCCGAGCGGAGCGAGGAATCTCCTGGTTTGCTTCGGCTTCGCCTCGCAACCGCAAAAATCGCTCCTCGCAATGACAATAGGGGATTTTTTCAGCATCCTACTGAAATCCCCTTTATTTACCGGGAGCCCCTCATATAAACTGATGTAAAACCGGTATAAAAATGGCCCGTCCCATAAACCTCTTTAAGATACTCGGTATCCGGATATCCATAGACTATACGTGGTTTATAGTCTTTATCCTCTTTGCATGGAGCCTTGCCTACGGTTACTACCCGGCGCATGTCCCGGGCCTTGCCATTCCGGCCTATATCGTCATGGGGGTGATTTCCTCGCTCGCCCTTTTTATCTGCGTCCTCATACACGAACTCTCGCATTCTTACACCTCGAACCGCCTGGGCCTCGACATAAAGGAAATCACGCTCTTCATATTCGGCGGCATGGCGAAACTCACCAGAGAGCCTGACAAGGCGATGGACGAATTGAAAATCGCCGTTGCGGGGCCTCTGGCGAGCCTCGTGCTCGCGGTGGTCTTCTACCTCCTGCGGAGCGCGGTGGACACTGCCTATCACTTTCAGCCGGTTACCTCTGTCATGGGGTTCCTCGCCTATATAAATCTGGCATTGCTTATCTTCAACATAATCCCCGGTTTCCCGCTCGACGGCGGCAGGATACTGAGGGCCGTCTGGTGGGCGAAAACAGGGGATTTAAAGAAGGCCACAAGGGTGGCGAGCCGGATAGGAAAGGGGTTTGCCATCTTCCTCATCGTCTACGGGTTCTTCCAGATTATCTCGGGCTCATTTGTCCCGGGGGTCTGGGCGCTCCTCATCGGCGTATTCCTCCAGCAGGCCGCGGAGGGCAGTTACAGGCAGTTGATAATGAAACTCTCTCTGGAAGGCGTAAAGGTGAAGGACATAATGACAAGGAACGTCATTACGATAGAGGGCGGCATTTCAATCTCCGACGCAATCGAAAGATATTTTTTCAGATACCATTTCGTGAGTTTCCCTGTTGTATCCAACCACGGGGTCGTGGGGTTAATCGCCCTTGGTAACGTCCGCGGGATAGAAAAGGAAAGGTGGCCCGCAACCGCGGTCCTGGACGCGATGGAAAAACTCTCCCCTGAAAGGGTCCTCCATCCAAACGATAACGTCATGCACGCGCTCTCAAAGATGCTCTCCGAGGAGGTGGGAAGATTCCTTGTCATAGACGAAGGCGGGAACCTCGCCGGGATACTCTCGCGGAGGGATATAATGAAGAGCATGGAGTTCAAGACGGAACTTGAGGGCTAATCCGCTGCCTCACGCCACGGGGTGCGTATTTCTTTGGCAACGTTTACCGTCCACTGCGCCTCCCCGAACGGGACAGAAAACGAACCTTATTTAATGAAACAATTCAATTACTTGTACGGATGGAGAAGCAGCGGGGGAGACACAATGCAATAAAAATTGAATTCCTTAGCTGTTAGCCAATGGAACGCGTTTCTTCCTTC
>JACRCB010000133.1 GCA_016219165.1 Deltaproteobacteria bacterium
AAAAGGTTCTCTCAATCTCTCTCCAAAAATTTTCAGCTCTGGTGGGCACAGCCCACCTCTAAAAGTCTTTGGAGGAGGCATGGGGGAAACTTTCCGACCCACCCAAAGGGTGGGTGCCCGAAGGTTCCCCCAAAAATACAATTTTCCAGAGGGTACTTAAGGGTTTGTCCCTTCCACCCCTACTCCAAAACCATTGGATTCAATATGTATCCGGCGCCCTCCGGAGTGTTTAAAAGTTTCATATCCGAAAGTTTCTTTAAATCCCTTCTCCCCGTCCTCTCGCTCACACCCCGGTAGAGCAGGCAAAACGGGGAGGCCGAAAAAAGGTCTTCGAGAGTAAAAGAGCCCCTGTAATCCCTGTAATCCATGAGCAGTATCAATAGGTCGTATTGCCTCTGGTTTATCTTCTCTTCCGCTTTTAAGTGCCCGAAATGTGCGCGCAGGACGCCTTTTCTAAGAAAAGACATTATCTTCCCCCTGAAATAACTCAAGGAATCTATCCAGCCTTTGAGCGTAAACTCAAGAAACGGCGTTACATCATCCTCTCCACCCCTTATCGAATCCGAGAATGCCCGGAAATATTCGTCCATATTCCTGTAATAGAAATCCGGCAGCAGCAACGCGATATACCTCTTCCCCGCCTGGCCCAAGAGTATGCCCTCGACAACCCTTGCGCACCTTCCGTTGCCTTCCCCGAACGGATGGATAAGGCATAGGTGGTAATGCGCGAGCGCGGCCCTCACCTCCGGGGGTGTATCCATGAGCTCCTTACCGTTAATCCAGAGGATAAATTCTCTCATCAACATCCTTATGTCGTCGAGATTCCTCGGAGGCGTGTAAACACCCCCGTGTTCGTCGTCTCCCACCCGTGCCTCGTGGCTCCTGTATCTGCCCGGGGTATTGTCCTTATATCTCAGTCCCTTTGTGACGAGATAGTGTATTTTCTGGACGGCCTCTTCCGTAAGAAAAAACCGGGGGTCGAAGGGTATACCTCCGGCATAATCATACGCCTCTTTAATGTTTCTTATTTCCATTGCGGATTGTTCACATCCGCCGTGTGCGTCATCGGCGGTCCCCGCTCTGGAAATAATCTCACGGGCCGACTCCGCCGGAAGTTTATTGCCCCCTATGGCGGCCGTTGCAAGGATAGACCGTCTTGACAATTCTACATTCAGGGAGGCGCGGTCCTTGACCAATAGAGGCAGATTCACGGTAGTATCGTAAATGACCTTTGCCTCGATGAGGGACTTGCTCAGTTTTGGCTCAGAAAACCTGCTGCTGAACACAAACTTGCCTGACCTGTAAGTCAGGATTTTTTTGATAGATTCTTTGACCATATTTTGTCAAATCCAATACATTGATTTATTTAGAATAAGTTAATATCAATATGATGCTTTTGTCAACGGTTTTGTCAAGGATTTTTAGTATCTGCAGACCAGAACCGGAATGGGATTTCAGATGCAGGGACGGGAGGAAAGATAAAGGTGCGGCAACAAAACCTTTAAATAAATGAACATGGCACGGGAATTGCAAATCACCATCGTCATCGTCTGACCTTATAACCCTTTTCCCTCAGTCTCCTTATAATCCTCTTTGCATGCCCATGGTCCTCTACCTCGAGGATTATATCGAGTTTTGCCATGCCGACCGGACAATCAACCGCTTCCCTCTGGTGTATGACATGGAGGATGTTTGATTTAAGGAGGGCGATTTCCTTTGTGAAGCGGGAAAGAGTTCCGGGCACATCCGGCAGGACCGTTTCCAGCCTCGCCACCCTTCCTTCCTTCACCAGCCCGAGCCTTATAACCCTTTCGAGGGTGGTCGGGTCGATATTGCCTCCGCTTAAAACCAGGACGACATTATCTTCTTTCCCGGCCCTGACCTTACCTTCCATCAATGCCGCAAGCGGGACGGCGCCGGCCCCTTCGACAACGAGTTTTTTCCTCTCTATCAACTTAAGTATCGCCCCGGCGATAGAACCCTCGGAGACAGCGACGCAATCGCTCAAGTATCTCTTTATAACCGGGAATGTCTTTTCCCCTATCTTTTTTATCGCTATGCCGTCGGCAATGGTCAAGCCCGTTTTGCCGGAGACCGGGCGCCCTTTCTTAAGGGACATCCGGCAGGAGGCCGAGCCCGATGCCTCGACCCCTATGACCCTTACCCTCCTCTTAAGCCCTTTAAGCGCCGCGGCTATCCCGGATATAAGACCCCCTCCGCCGACCGGGACCACGACACAATCCACCTCCGGCAGGTCATGCAATATCTCAAGCCCTATCGTGCCCTGGCCGGCCATGACAAGTTCGTCATCGAACGGGTGTATGAACGTAAGGCCGTTTTTTCCCGCGGCCTCCATTGCGCGTTCATACGCCTCGTCAAAGCCCCTTCCGTGGAATATTACGTTTGCGCCGTAACTGCGCACGGCAACATGTTTTATTATAGGTGCGGTCTCGGGCATAACGACGGTGGACCTGACCCCCAGAAGGGATGCCGCCCACGCAACCCCCTGCGCGTGGTTCCCGCTCGATGCGGTTATAACGCCCCGTTTCTTATCTCCCGGCGAAAGGGATAGTATCTTATTGTATGCGCCCCTTACCTTGAATGAGCCGGTCTTTTGCAGGTTTTCGAGTTTGAGGTATATGCGGCAGTTAAAACGGTTGGATAAGGCGGCCGAGTATACGAGGGGTGTCGGGGTTACGACACCTCTCAACGCCGTCCGCGCTTTTTTTACAAGAGAAAACAAATCCGCCATCTTCTCCCCTATTTCCCGGCTCTATCCCTCTGACGTCGAGCCTCAAAGAGCGCTACCACCCCGGCCTGCGCGCTGCTTAAGGAATTTACGACACCCCTCATCGGGATATGCACGCAGAAATCACACTCCTCCTTAACGAGCCTCCTGAGCCCCTTGCCCTCGCTCCCTACAACGATGGCGATGTCGCCTTCAAGGTCGGCGCGGTAGATGCTTTTCTCCGAACCCGCTTCCACCCCCACAACCCACACCCCTTCGTCCTTAAGGCGTTTTATGGCATCCCTCAAGTTCGTAACCATGGCCACGGGGGTGTGCATGGCCGCGCCTGCCGATGCCTTTATAACGGCGGCGGTGACCGGGCATGACCTGTCCTTGGGCACAACCACGCCGTGCGTTCCGGCGGTATGCGCGGCCCTTAAAAGGGAACCCATATTCTGGGGGTCCTGTATGGAATCGAGGAGCAAGAAAAATGCCCTCTCGCCCGAACCCTTCCAGACCCCTAAGAGGTCATCGAGGTCGATGTACCTGTACCCTCCCCTTAAGTATGCGATAACCCCCTGGTGAGGGGCGCCCCCGGTGATGGAATAGAGTTCCTCCGGGGCGCACTCCCTTACCGCTATCCCCATTCTCCGCGCCTCGCCCACTATCCCGCTTATGAGACTGTCCTTCCTTCTAAAGGATACACAGATGCAGTCTATCTCCGCCCTGTTTTCCCCGGCGGCCTTGAGGGCCTCTCTCACGGGATTTATCCCGCATATCATACTCTTCACGGACACACCCCGTTCAGGTGGAACTCTTTGTAAAAAGTTTACCCGCTTACCAATGGCGCACCCGGGCAAAGCCCTGATACGCTTGACACGCTCATGGCAGAAGCGGCGCAATCCCCTTTGTCAAATCATCCAACTTCTTCCTTGTCTCTTCGGCCTGTCTTGTCTTGCCGGAGATGAGGTACAGTTCGTAGAGATGCGTATATATGTGGATAAGGCCGCGGATGTCTGTTACGGGAATATCGGCGGCCGCCCTTTTAAGTAAGTTTTCCGCGCCTTCGTAATTATTAAACCTCGTCTCAATCAGGCCCAGGGTATCGAGGTATATGTACTGGTTCTGAATATCGAGCGTAAGCCCCCGAGTGACCATGGTCTGGGCCTCGATGAGCCTGCCGGTTTCCATGTAGACCCACCCGAGGTTGTTATAGTATACCCCCTGTGTGGAATCGATGTCTATCGCCTTCCTGAAATCCGCCTCGGCTTCCCCGTAACGCTTTAACGCCAGGTGTATGTTACCCATGCCGAAATAAGGCCGCGCCGAAGTAGAGTTCAATTCGGCGGCCTTCTTATACTCCTCCACGGCGCTTTTGAGCATGCCTTTCTGCTCGTAGATTGTTCCGAGTTTAAGGTGTTCCTCGAATGAAAGGGGGCCTTTTTGCGGTTCGATAGCAGCGTAAGGGGCGAGGTAAGAAGGGGTGCAGGAGGCCGCAAACAGAAGCAATATAAGAAAAAGTGGGAATACCCTTTTCATCTCTACTGCCGTTTGGGTGCGGCGGGTGTTACAAGGAGGGTCGAAAAATCGGTCTTCTTCCATGCATTGACAAGTTCCCGGTATGTTATTATCTTATCTTTCTCGATGCCGGAATGCGCTATGATAACCCCGTCCGGGTCGCTAAAGCCCGTTACGACCATATAATGCCCCACGGGATAGACATCGAACCCGAGATTAACGAATATTATCGGAGGGGTCTTTTCTCCAACCCTTTTTTTCAGGTCAGGAAGCCCGCCGCTGTAATACGATGCGTTAAACCCTTTGCCTTTGGCGTAGATGAGGAGGTCTATCGAAAGACTGCCTTTAAGTCCGGCCATGTAGACCTCCCCTGCCACTTCTTCCATGCTTACCCCTGCCCCGTAGTAGTTCAGAACGCTCGCAAGCGAGGACGGGCCGCACATGAATTCCTCCTGCGGGAAATGCGGCACCCCTTCTATCATGAAGGCCGCGGAGGGGTCCGAGGTTTTTCCTATGGTGTTGAAGACCCCTGCCTTATCGACCCCAGCGCACCCGGACAAAACCGCCGCGCAAAGAAACGCCAGAAAAAGAGGTAAAGACCCCCCTATGATACGGACGGGCCCGCGCATGGTCTCGGAAGAAATGTTGCAAACGTCCTTTATTTGCCCGTGTCCCTGATTATTATCTTTTTCCCCGTAAGTTGCAGGATGATGATGACAAGGACCACTATGATGAGGATGCCGATTACAAGCCCCAGGCCGTCTCCGCCGGGATAGAGGCTCGTTACGTGGGAGGCGAACTGGTGGAGTTCCTCATCCGAGAGTTTCTCGAGTTTTGAATTTATCTCATTGTTTGTCAATCCGAGTCTTTCGAGTTTATCCTTTACAACCTTCGACTCGAGCACCCTCTGGACCTTTGCCATGTCCTCGGCCCTTAAGTCCTTGAGGGATTGCTCAACCGAACCGGACTCCGCCACATACGCAAAAGTCCTTGCCGGTATGGCGCTTATGAAGAAAAAAGAAAGCACGAGGTAGGAAACAAACAAACGGAGAAGATTTTTTTTCATATGACCCTTTACCCTCCTTTTTTTGCCATCAGGTTCTAAAAGTCCCTTATCCGCCGTCAATAAAACACAATTCCCCGCGCGTGTCAATACCCAAAAAGACTTGCGGCGCGCAGCATATTATGTTATTTTCTGACACTATGAAACTCTCAAAGGAACAGGTCGGGAAGATATCGGCCATGATACTCGACGACATCAAGGGGAAAGGCCTTGTCGTCTTCAAGGCGGACGAAGGGACGGTCTTAAAGAAGATTGCCGATGTCTTTACGGCAAACCTTCTGGCGGAAGACGCCCTCGAAAGAGAGGTGGAGGAGATACTTAAGGATCACGCCGAGGCGATGGACTCTACGAGGGTCGACTACAGGAGGATGTTCCACATGGTAAAACAGAAACTCGCAAAGGAAAGGGGGATTGTCATTTGAGGCTCTCCGGGGACAGGATATCCCATATAGCCCACCTCATATCCGACGGGATATGGAAGGACGATATGGTGGACTTTACGGACGACGACAAGGTCTTAAGCGAGATAAAGCGCATAATAACGGATTACCTTAAGATAGAGGACGACGCGGACACCTTTGCCAGGGAAAAGATACGCACGCTTTCAAGGAACATTCCGGAAGGCAGCCGCGAGTGGGACGTCCTGTACAAGAAATACCTTGAAGAAGAGATGGCGAAGAAAAACTTCTGAGCCCTTCCTCCTCGGCCTCTTTACCGGCAGGGCCTCCACCCCAATCTTTCCACCGGACGACTTCCCGAAAGGCCGCGCCTTTCTATGATTACGGACTACAATAAATACATCTTGCCCCCGGTTGTCGGCGCGATAATAGGATGGTTCACGAACTATGTCGCGATAAAGATGCTCTTCAAGCCCCACAGGCCGGTAAAGGTCCTCGGCTTCACATTCCAGGGGCTATTCCCGAAGAGAAGAAAAGAGATAGCGAGAAGCATCGCCACCGCCATCGAGAGGGAACTGGTATCTTCCAAGGACATCATTTCCATGCTCGACGGAATAGACTGGGAGGGCGAGGTCGAAAAGACCGTGGAGGAGGTGATAGAACACAGGTTCCGCTCATCGAAGATAGCGAAGATACCCATTGTAAGCCTCATTTCGGAAAACCTCATATACCACGTAAAATATCTCATAACAAAGGATATACTCGCTCAGATAGAGAAAAAAAGAGAGGGGATTTCACGGCTCTTTTCGGAAAAGATGAACGTGGGGGACATGGTCACATCAAGGATAGACAACTTTGACATCGTAAAATTCGAGGCCCTCCTTACCGAGTTCATCGCGCAGGAACTGCGTTTTATCGAATGGGTAGGCGGCGTATTGGGCTTTATCATAGGGCTTTTCCAGACGGTGATTTTTTATCTCTGGGGATGAGGCGCTTGAAGAGAGGGGATTACAGATGAAAAAAGTCCTGACAATCGGAGGCTCGGACCCCTCGGGCTGGGCCGGGGT
The DNA here is from genome assembly GCA_016219165.1 of Deltaproteobacteria bacterium. Classification (GTDB taxonomy): domain Bacteria; phylum Desulfobacterota; class GWC2-55-46; order GWC2-55-46; family DRQE01; genus JACRCB01. The sequence goes on from JACRCB010000133.1 coordinate 6,775, forward strand.
TGGGGCGGACATCCTTACATTCGCCAAATTCGGGGTGAGGGGGTTTTCGGCCATGACCGCGATAACCGCCCAGACCGAAAAAGGGGTAAAGGCAATAGAGCCGGTATCAATGCGCGTCTTAAAAAAACAGATTGAAACCCTCCTCAATGAACACAGTATCGACGGCGTAAAGATAGGCATGCTCGCAACCCCCGAAACCGCGGATATGGTTGCGCGGCTTATAAAAAAATGGAAACTTAAGAACGTTGTCCTCGACCCCATCCTCCGTTCAACAGGCGGTTTCCCTCTAATCGGGAAAGGCGGCATAATGGCCATAAAACGCCTCCTCCCGCTTGTAACCGTCGCCACCCCTAATTTAGACGAGGCGGAGATACTCTCTAAAATGAGGGTCAAGACCGTCGAGGACATGAAAGAGGCGGCAAAAAAAATCCGCTCCCTCGGCGCGGCCTATGTGCTTATAAAGGGGGGGCATCTTAAGGGAAGCCCGGTTGACGTCCTTTATGACGGAAAAAAAATTTCTTGCTACAGGGGACGCAGGCTCAAGGAGAAAAAAGAAAAATTCCACGGCACGGGATGCCTTTTATCCTCAGCCATTGCGGCGGGGCTTGCAAAGGGTAACAGCGTTGCCCGAGCGGTAAAAGACGCGAAGGGATATGTGAAAAAAATTTTGCGGAAGAGACGCTAAAGGCTT
>JACRCB010000136.1 GCA_016219165.1 Deltaproteobacteria bacterium
GTATTGGAAGACAAGCCCGTAAGGCGCGATGGTCCTTCTGGTCTCTTTTTCGTCTTTCAATTTCTTATAGACTATTTCGAGCTCTACCTTACTGTCTATCGCCTCGTTTACGGCGTTATATTGTTTTTCAACCTTTTTAAACCACTCCTCGTCATGGTCAATGCCGACAAAGAAGCGTTCTTCCCCTTCCATTTTCTTTACCTTTGCCTGCGTTTTCCGGCTTGTGTCGGTATGGACTTTTTTCAGGACGGACTGGAACGCCTTTTCAAAAGGTTTTCCCATGCCACGGGCGACCTGATGGCCGATGAGAAGCGCCATGAGTTCGTCGCTGGTCAGGCCGAGTTCCCTCAGGCAGTATTCAGGGGCTGAGAACATGTAGCCGTTAAATTCCTTATCAAAAACGATCGGGAAACCAGCGGCATCGAGGTCGTTTATGTCCCTGTAGATATTGCGTTCGGTTGTGTTGAATTTTTCCGCAAGCGTTTGGGGGGTGCACCTCTCGCGGTCGTCAATCTTTCGGAGGATTGAAAGGAGCCTGTGGAGTTTCTTTACTCTATCTCCGAACCTTTCTGATTTTTGGGGCATGGTCCACCTCTTCACCGCACAGAATTCCCTTGGGGACGCGGCGCTTGAGTCTCCCGCACCAAACGCAGTTGAATGTCATGCAGGATTTTCCGGCGCTTGTTGAGTCCTCGGCCCTTGCGTATATGCAGTCAAAACTGCAGAACCTGAGCGCAGACTCTGGTTTTTTAGCCTTCCGGGACACTTTATCCTTCGCACTCAACCTGAAAAAATACAGACCCTGAAATAAATTCAGGGTGACAGAGGGGTTAACTCTTATCCCACCTCGTCATACTCCCTTACCCTGAAACCGACCCCTATTTCATCCTCGGCAACCTTTCTGCACGCCTCTGCATCAAGCCCGGGGACAGCGACAACCGTTGCAACGACCTTGGGGATGAATTTCTTCGCCTCTCTCAGAAAAAAAAGTATAGCGGGATACGCATCATCGCCAAAAGGGGTTTTGCAGAGTTTTTGGTATGTTAAAGAATCAGGGGCGTTAAGGCTCACAGAAATGCAGTCTACGAACATGAGTTCTGAAAGCACGTTTTTTTTATGGACGAGGTTTGCAAGGCCGTCCGTGTCTATCCTGATTTTGCACCCCATCCTCTTAAAATACATTCCCGCCTTCTTTACGAGGTCGAGCCGTATGAGCGGCTCCCCGAAGCCGCAGAAAACTATCTCGTCGTACTTCGTAGGCTCAGGGCCTGCCGCCTTCACGATGTCCATGAAGTCCGGCTCTCTCTTAAGTTTCAGGTAATGCCCCTTTACGGTATAAGAATCGAACTTCGCGCAGAAAGTGCAGTAGTTCGTGCACCTGTTCGTTATATTGAGATAAAGGGAGTTCCTTATCTGATACGCTATCTTCGCCTCAGGCCCGCCTTCGCCTGAAAGGCCAAAGAGGGTCTCGGCGTTAAGGGTCGTTATCCTCGCCACGTCCGCAATGCCAATGCCCTTAATCTCCGCAATCTTTCTTGCGGTCTCCGCCACATAAGAAGGCTCGCACCTTTTCCCCCTGTAAGGGACGGGCGCGAGATAGGGGGAGTCCGTCTCGATGAGCATCCTCTCCATCGCTGCGTTTTTTATAACCTCCCTTATTGCCTCGGCCTTCGGGAACGTAACAATCCCGGTAAACGAAAGATAAAAGCCCATTTTAAGCGCCTCTCCCGCCATCTTCTCCGTGCCAGAAAAACAGTGTATTGTCCCGCCGGCTTCCTCCGCGCCCTCGCCCACGAGGATTTCGATTGTTTGAGCCTCGGCTTCCCTCGAATGGATGATGAGGGGCAGGCCTTTCTCCCGCGCAAGTTTAATGTGTTTTATGAAGACGTCCCTCTGCGTATCCTTGGGAGAGTTCGTGTAATGGTAATCGAGCCCGGTCTCCCCTATCGCAACGGCCTTTCTTGCATCCGCAAGCCTGCGTATGGCGTCAAACGGGCCTGATCCCTTAACCTTTTCCGCGTCATGGGGATGAACGCCCGCGGCGAGCCGCAGCATGGGATACTTATCCAAAAGCCCCTCTGCCTTTGCAAAACCCTTTTCCCTGTCCCAGCACGCAACGGTTATGACGGACTTAAGCCCGGCCTCTTTTGCCCGCTCTATGACCCTGTCCCTGTCCGGGTCGAACTGGGCATCGTCGAGGTGCGCGTGGGTGTCTATGAATTCCATCTTTTCTTCCATATTCAGAATAAATCGCCGTGATACGCGGGATACCGGGCGCACCACGGCCTGGGCTTAAAATACCTTCCCTTACTCAACCCTCGGAAAAAGCGGCGGGCCTTTTTTTACCTTGAGGCCGGAAATATTCCTGCCGCCAATCTTAACTTCTTCGTCGAACAGACAAGCATCTATTTTTTCTTCTATGCCGAGTTGGCACCAGATATTCTGCGCGGATTGAGGGATGAAAGGGTATAGACAGACTGCCAGGATTCTCAGCCCTTCGGCGAGGGTGTAGAGGACGTTTGAGAGTGTAGCCTCGTCTTTATTCTTTGCGAGCACCCACGGGGCGGACTTCTCGACGTAGGCGTTCAACAATTTTACTATTACCCACACATAGCCAAGCGCCTTGTCAAAATGAAGGCCGTCTATACATTCGTCGAAACTCGGCGCTTCATCAAGACCTTCACGAAGGACTTTAAGCGACCTGTGTATCTCTCCCTCCCTATCATCCCTGTCCTTGCTGTTTATGCCCTGCGGTATCACTCCCTCCCTGTATTTTTCTACCATCGCGACCGTCCTGCTCAAAAGATTTCCCAAGTCGTTTGCGAGTTCCCCGTTGATTCTCCCCTTGAGCGCGCTTATTGAGAAATCCCCATCCAGTCCGAACGGAATCTCCCGCAGTAAAAAATACCTGAACTGGTCAGCGCCGTATTTCTCTATCATCTCAAAGGGGTCAACGACGTTTCCGAGGGATTTGCTCATCTTCCGCCCCTCGACAGTCCACCAGCCGTGGGCAAAGATTTTCTTTGGCAGAGGCAATCCCGCGCTCAAGAGAAATGCGGGCCAATAGACCGCGTGGAAACGAAGGATGTCTTTACCTATTATGTGGACGTCCGCGGGCCAGAATTTCATTTTACCGGGGTATCCGGCCCCGGTCAGATAGTTCGCAAGCGCGTCGAACCATACGTATATGACGTGCCCGGGGTTGTCCGGAACGGGTATGCCCCACGAGAACGTCGTCCTGCTTACGCTTAAATCCTTCAACCCCTGTTTGAGGAAACTTACTATCTCGTTACGCTTGGCCTCGGGCCGGATGAAATCCGGGTTTTCCCCTATGTGGGTCAAAAGCCTCTCCCCGTATCCCTTCAGCCTGAAAAAATAGCTCGACTCCTTAAGTTTTTCAACCTCCCTCTTGCAGTCCGGGCACTTTCCGCCCTCAATCTGGGTCCCGGTCAGAAAACTCTCGCACGGCGTGCAGTACCAGTCCTCGGATTCTCCGAGGTATATGTCTTCCCTGCCGACTGCCTCGTCCCAGAGCCTTTTGACCGCTATCCTGTGCCTGTCTTCGGTTGTGCGGATGAAATCATCATTTGAAATATTGAGACGTTTCCAGAGTTCCTGAAAACGTTTTACCACCATGTCGGCGAGTTCCTGGGGGGTTATATTCGCGGCCGCCGCCGTCTTCTCGACCTTCTGGCCGTGCTCGTCCGTGCCGGTCAAGAAAAGGACATCAATCCCCTTGAGCCTTTTATACCGGGCCAGGACGTCCGCGGCTAAAGTCGTATAGGCATGCCCTATGTGGGGGGTGTCGTTTACATAGTAGATGGGGGTGGTGACGTAGAACTTTCCGGCCATTAATTTTGCGCTCCGGTCTGTGCTCCCGAGCCTGCGCTGCCGGCCTTGCCGCACCCTCCGCAATCCCCGCGCTCCGAATCGCAAGGCGGGGAGTCAACTTCGTAACTCAGGCAGCACATGAGCCTTCCGCAAAGCCCCGATATCTTGACGGGGTTCAAGCTTAAGTTCTGCTCCTTTGCCATCTTGACGGTGACCGGTTCGAAGTCCGTAAGGAAACCCGCACAGCACAGCTGCCTCCCGCAGGGACCGAACCCCCCGAGCATCTTTGCCTCGTCCCTTACCCCTATCTGGCGCATCTCTATACGCGTGTAAAAACATCCCGCGAGGTCTTTTACCAGTTCCCTGAAATCCACCCTGTTCTCGGAGGTGAAATAGAATATCACCTTGCTCGAATCGAAGAGGTACTCCACGTTTACAAGTTTCATCGGAAGGTTGTATCTTTCTATCTTGTCCCTGCAGACATTGAACGCCTCTTTCTCCCTTTCTTTGTTGTGCTGTTCCCTTTCCATGTCCACGCGGTCCGCGAGCCTGACAACCTTTTTAAGGGGATGTTCGAGGGTCTTTTCGTCAACCTCAAAAGGGCCCCACACGACCCTTCCCATGCCGATGCCCTTCTCGACCTCAACCACCACCGTATCCCCGCTCTTAAGATTTAGACCGTTTGCGTCGAAGCGGTATACCCTGCCCGCCCTCTTAAACCTCACACCCGCCACCGTCGCCATTTTATATAAACCCTCCTATTATCGCGTATTGAAAATTTAATCGGGTGCTCGCCCCGGATAACGCCTCGCTCATTCAAGGAGGCGTATAAGAAGCGCCTCCATGCTCAACGCCTTGTTGGCATAACGCGGGGGAAGGATGCTTTGCCGCGTCTTTTCCGCAAGGTCAAAAAATTTCAAATACATATCAACGCCGCCCCCGATGCCCGCGGCGTCCTGTATATCGCTGTTTACGGCAAATTCCGGGCAACCGGCGAGGGTGACTGCGGCGTCCCTGTACCAACTCTTTAAAAACTCAAGTATATCCTCGATAGCGCCGTCCTTCGAAAGTTCCGAGGCGAAATCCAGAACTTCCAGCGTATCCTCCTTCTTCAGTCTTTTAAACCTTTCAAAAAACCCCTTTCTTTTCTCGAGAAGCCCCCCCTCGATGAAAAGGAGCGCCCTCGAAAAACTTCCGCCGCTTAACCGCGAAACTACCCCGGCCTCTTTGTCCGCGAGGGAGCATCTCTTCTTGAGCGCGTCCGAGACGACGTTGTCTTTAAGGGGGCCGAAGTTTATCTTCTGGCATCTTGAAAGTATCGTCGGAAGGAGGCTGTCTGGCCTGGAGGTAAGCAGTATTATAACCGAGCCCCGCGGGGGCTCCTCGAGTGTTTTAAGGAAAACGCTCGCCGCGTCCCTTACCATCAGGTCCGCGCCGTCTACGATTGCGACCCTCCATCCCCTTTCAACACTGTATCTCAAGACCCTCTGGAGGTCCCTTATCTGGTCTATCTTGAGGACTCCACGGCCATCCTTGCCCTGTCCTTTTACCTCCTCTTCCTCCCTTA
>JACRCB010000137.1 GCA_016219165.1 Deltaproteobacteria bacterium
CCTATTACCTCGTCTCCGGATTTCTTTTCAACCGGCACGCTTTCTCCGGTTATCAGCTTCTCATCGACCGAGGACGCCCCTTCTATGACAACGCCGTCCGTGGGTATCTTTTCACCGGGCCTCACAACTACAATATCGCCGGCCATTACCGCCTCTGCCCGGACCTCCATCTCGCTTCCCTCCCTCACAACCCGCGCCGTCTGGGGCCTTAAGTCCATAAGTTTTCTCACGGCGGCCGAAGACCTCTTCTTTATAATCTCCTCCATGTATTTACCGAGAAGGACAAAGGCTATGATGACGGCCGAGACCTCGAAATACACATCCCTCTCTTCAACCCTTATCGGACGGATTTCAGGAACGAATATTACTATGACCGAATACAGGTACGCAACCGTGGTCCCAAGGGCGATGAGTGTATCCATGTTTATCGCCCTGTTTTTGACGGCATTGTAAGTTCCCCTGTAAAACCCCCACCCCCCGATAAACTGCACCGGCGTTACGAGGATAAAGAGCCACACCCCCCATGTAAACCACGGCAGTTGCGGCACCGGAGCCCACGTGAGGATAGTCGCGCCCGTTGCCAGCGCGAAGAAAAAACCCACCCTCAGGAATGCGAGGGCAAGCACACCCAGAAGGGCAACGGAGACCCTCCTCCTCATCGCCTTGAGTTCTTCCTCCGGGGCCTGGTATGTCCGGAGACACCCGTCGCTGCAGAAATAATAGGTCCTTCCGCCGATTTCCTTTTTCAGGGATTTGTCTTTAAAAACGACCATGCCGCAGATTGGGTCTTTAGCCATCTCATGAGGGGAAACTTCGGGGGACTTCCCGGCCAAAGAGGGCAAGGATATGAAAAGAGCGGGGTTTGCGTCAAAACGCTCCTTACAGCGGACCGAACAGAAATATATCGTCTCGCCTTTATATACGGATTTGCCGGCAGCAATTTTAGCGTCCACGACCATTGCGCAGACAGGGTCTTTTGCCATGGGGATTTTCCTCCGTTCTAACGCCTGTAGAAAGTATATGGCATAAAAAACCCGGAATCAACCCTATGTGTGGAAAAATCTTTGGATGAAAACTTTGAGGCGGGACGTGCTGGCAGGGAGTTAATAGCCTTTCTGTTTATGGTCGCCGGGGAACTCACCCTCTTCCCCCATCATATTCCACATCAAGATGGCGAACATCTCAGGCGCTATGACCGTGTGCTGGTTGCCGGACCTCGCAAGTTCGCTCCTTAAAGTCCTTCTCGTATCGGGGTTGCCGGTAAAGTCGAAGATTATATCCACCGCCTCGCTCATTGCGACTATCTCCTTGCTGCTTTGGTGGACCGGTATTCCCCTTTTCTTTGCAGGCTCCACCCCGGGGGCATTGGCATTCCTTTCGGATGCGGCGATAATCTTTATGCCATTTCCCTCCTTTGCGGCGAATTTGCCGAGGAAGGTGGAACCAACCCTCCCAAGACCCACTATGGCAACCCTTACATCCTTTTTGTTTCCGGCCATAAATTACCTCTCGTTAAATGTTACCAAGGCGATAAAACCATCGCACAACGCAAGGGAAAAAAGGTATTAACAAAATTTAATCCAAAAGCCGCCAATTGTCAAGGAAAACATGAAAAGGCCTTGACGCAAGGATTAGGATTTCCTTCCTAACCTTTGCCCGATAACTCCCCTACTATCGCATCCCCCATCTCCTTACAACCAACCTTTTTTGTACCGCCCTGATATATATCCGCGGTCCTCAACCCCTTATCGAGCGCCCTGCAAACCGCCCTCTCTATCCCGTCGGCCGCCCCGTCCATATCAAAGGAGTACCTGAGCATCATCCCAACCGACAGTATCGTTGCGACGGGGTTTGCAATGTTTTTGCCGGCTATATCCGGGGCACTGCCGTGGATAGGCTCATAGAGCGCATGATGGGAGTCCCCGATGCTTGCGGACGGAAGCATCCCGATACTGCCGGTAAGCATGGCCGCTTCATCGGAGAGTATGTCGCCGAACGTGTTTTCAGTGACTATGCAGTCAAACTGCCTTGGGTCTCTCACAAGTTGCATCGCGCAGTTGTCTACATACATGTGGCTCAAGGTTACGTCCGGATAGTCTTTTGAAGCCTTGGTTACGACCTTCCTCCACAACTCCGCCGCCTCCAGCACATTGGCCTTATCAACGCTCGTAAGTTTTTTCCTTCTCTTTCTCGCTATCCCTAACGCAACCCGCGCAATCCTCTCTATCTCAGGAGTTGTGTAGACGAGCGTATTAACGCCCCTCTCCCGTCCGTCGGGAAGGGTCTCCACCCCCCTGGGGGTCCCGAAATAGAGCCCTCCGGTGAGTTCCCTTACGACCATTATGTCAACACCTTCCACCACCTCTCTCTTAAGGGTGGAGGTGTTGGCAAGGGCGCTGTATACCTTCGCGGGCCTTAAGTTCGCAAAGAGCCCGAGTTCCTTGCGAAGCCTAAGGAGCGCCCTCTCAGGCCTTACGGAATAATCGAGCCCCTCCCACTTCGGCCCGCCGACCGCGCCCATAAGCACACAATCGCTATCCAGGGCCGTCTTCAAAACCTCCTCTGTAAGAGGAACCCCGGCCCTGTCAATCGATGCGCCTCCGACGGGCGCTTCAGTTAAGGTAAACGCCGCGCCGTATCTTTGGCCCGCAACGGTCAGCACCCTGACCGCCTCCCTAACTATTTCAGGGCCTATGCCGTCGCCGGGAAGGACAAGTATCCTATAACTCTTCATCAAGTTCCCCTCCGCCTGCAGGCAATAAAGGCGGCAGAAATAACGCGCCCGGCACCACTTTGGACACGTTGGCCTTGAATGTTATAGAGGAAGTCCTGTCCAAAGTGGTGCCGGGGAAGACTTTTCACAAAAGGTCTTCCCCCGGACTAAACCTCTTCGTTAAGTTCAGCCTCCAGCAAACCCTGTCCGGCTATCTTCTGGAGCGTGGCCATGAAGTCGTTAAGGCCGCTCGAAGGAATTACGACGGTACTCCTCCTCGCGTTAGACAGTTCCGCTATCTGCAGGAACCTCCCTCCATCGTTCTCCTTGAAATCCACAAAGAGAGTTTTGCTCTCGATGTGCAGTTTGTCGGTGAAAAGCACCCGGCTCTTTCCTCCTTCTTTCTTCATACCATCCCCCTTTTTTTTATCCACTTCATCAGACCTCCTGCCCTTACCAGTTCCTGCATGAACTGCGGTATGGGATTGGCTTTAAAAACTTTGTTCTTCGTAACGTTTTTTATGATACCGTTTGAAAAATCAACATCGAGGGTGTCGCCGGCGGAGGTGGAATCGACAGCATCGGGGCATTCGAGTATCGGCAGCCCCATGTTGAAAGAGTTCCTGAAGAATATCCGCGCAAAACTCTTTGCAATGACGCAGGCCACCCCGGCTGCCTTTATCGAAAACGGAGCATGTTCGCGCGACGAGCCGCAGCCGAAGTTTTTTCCCGCCACTATGATATCTCCCGGCTTTACCTTCCCGGCGAATCCGGGGTCTTCATCCTCCATGCAGTGCCTTGCGAGTTCGGCCGGGTCGGATGTATTAAGGTGCCTTGCCGGAATAATCCTGTCCGTATCTATGTCTGAACCGAACTTCCAGACCGTGCCTCGCATCTTCATCGGCATTTACCCTTTGCCTTAAGGAGTATTTACGGCTTAACGACCTCGTCGGGGTGGGCGAGCCTGCCCTTGACCGCGGACGCCGCCGCAACGGCCGGGTTTGCGAGATAGACCTCGCTCGTAGAGTCGCCCATCCTCCCCATAAAATTCCTGTTTGTGGTTGAAACCGCCCTCTCTCCGGGCGCAAGTATCCCCATGTGCCCGCCGAGGCAGGGCCCGCACGTCGGAGGGCTTATCACGGCCCCTGCCTTCAGGAACACGTCAAAATAACCCCTTTCCATCGCCTCCCTGTAGATGGAAGGGGTGGCCGGGATTATAATAAGCCTTACGTTCTTTGCCACCCTGTTTTTCCTTAAGACCTTTGCTGAGACCTTTAGGTCCTCAATCCTTCCGTTCGTGCACGAGCCTATTACAACCTGGTCTATCGGGATATTGCCCACGTCCGTGACATTCTTGGTGTTCTCGGGGAGATGGGGGAGGGCAACCTGTGGCTCTATCTTTGCGCAGTCGTATTCCATTGTGCTTTCATAGATTGCGCCCGGGTCGCTGAAGTGGAATCTGGGGGGTCTCTCGGCCCTGTTCCTTAAATATTTCCTTGTCACCTCATCCGGCTCCATTATCCCGCTCTTTGCTCCCGCCTCGACCGCCATGTTGCAGACGGAGAAACGGCCGTCCATCGAAAGCCTCCCTATCGCCTCGCCGGCAAACTCCATCGCCTTATAGAGCGCGCCGTCAACCCCTATATCCCCTATCGTATAAAGTATCAAATCCTTCCCGCCGACCCATTTATTGAGTTTCCCGTAATAAACGAACTTTATCGTCGGAGGGACCTTAAACCAGAGTTCCCCTGTTATCATGACCGCGGCAAGGTCCGTAGAACCGACCCCGGTGGAGAAAGCGCCGAGCGCGCCATAGGTGCAGGTATGGGAGTCGGCGCCGATTACCAAATCCCCGGACACGACTATGCCCTTTTCAGGCAGCAGCGCATGCTCCACCCCCACGTCCCCCCCTTCGTAGTAATGGGTGAGTTTCTGCTCTACGGCGAATTCCCTGACGGCCTTGGACTGGATTGCGCTCAATATGTCTTTGTTCGGGGTGAAATGGTCGGGTACCAGGACGACCCTATCCCTGTTGAAGACCTTTTTGCCCCCGACCCCGCGGAACTCCGTTATTGCGATAGGGGCGGTAATGTCGTTACCGAGCGCTATATCGACCTTTGCGTTTATGAGTTCTCCGGGGGTTACGTCTTTCTTACCGGCATGCAGAGCGAGTATCTTCTCGGTTATGGTCATAGGTAGTGTTCGTGCTATGATTTTCTTGCGCCTCTCCATCTCTCCTTTTCCCCTGACTTCCTTCAAATGACTCCCTTCAAAAACTTTCAGGCCCTTACGCTTGAGCGGCCTTATACAAGTCTTTCTCTTTTCTCTTTCTTTTTGTATTCGAGCCTGTTAAGGGCGTTTATATAAGCCCTTGCGCTCGCAACGATGATGTCGGGATGCGCCCCCTGCCCCAGAACTATGTGGCCGTCCTCCTCAAGCCTTACGGTAACCTCTCCCTGCGCATCGGTTCCGCCGGTTATCGCATTGACGGAATACCTGAGGAGCACGCTCTTCGTGCCCGTAATGCGCGCAATGGTCTTATATACCGCATCCACCGGGCCGTCCCCTTCCCCTTCCTCTTTAACCGCCTGCCCCCTCACCTCCATTGTAACGGCCGCCCTCGGCCGCACGTCCGTTCCGCTCCTGACGTCGAGGCCCATGAGTTTATACCCCTCATGCACCTCTATCCTCAATATCTCATCCTGCACTACCGCCTCGATATCCTCGTCAAAGACCTCTTTCTTGGCGTCCGCAAGGCGTTTGAACCTGTCGAATGCCCGGATGAGGTCGTCTTCCCCGAGTTCGTATCCCAGTTCCTTAAGGCGCGCCTTGAATGCGTGCCTTCCCGAGTGTTTCCCGAGGATGAGTTTCGATTTGGATATGCCGACGGATTCCGGCCTCATTATTTCATAGGTTGTCTTTTCCTTCAAAAGCCCGTCCTGGTGTATGCCGGATTCGTGCGCGAAGGCATTGTCCCCCACTATCGCCTTGTTGGGCTGCACGACCATGCCCGTGATGGCGGAGACAAGGCGGCTTGAGGGATAGAGGTGTTCGGTTACTATGCCCGTCTCCATCATTAGGATGTCTTTCCTTGTCTTGAGTATCATCACTATCTCTTCGAGCGAACAATTCCCGGCCCTCTCGCCTATGCCGTTTATCGTGCACTCGACCTGCCTTGCGCCGTTTATGACCGCGGAAAGCGAGTTTGCAACCGCAAGCCCGAGGTCGTTGTGGCAGTGGACGGAAATAACGGCCCTGCCGATACCCGGGACATTTTCCTTTATGCCCTTTATAAGTTCCCCGAACTGGCGCGGGAGGGCGTACCCCACGGTATCCGGGATGTTCACCGTGGCCGCGCCCGCCCCTATTACGGCCCCTATCACCTCATAGAGGTATTCAATCTGGGTCCTCGAGGCGTCCATCGGAGAGAACTCCACGTCGTCCGTATAACTCTTTGCAAGCCCTACCATCTCGACCGCCCTCTTAAGCGCCTCTTTCCTTGTAAGGCGGAACTGGTATTTAAGGTGTATGTCGGAGGTTGAGATGAACGTGTGTATCCTCACCCTCGGAGCGCCCTTCAACGCCTCCCACGCGGCGTTTATATCCTCCTCCCTTGCCCTGGCAAGGGAGCATACAACAGGACCTTCCACCTCGTGGGCTATCCTCTTTACACTCTCGAAATCCCCCGGAGAGGAGAAGGCAAACCCCGCCTCTATTATGTCTACACCGAGCCTGGCGAGCTGCCTTGCCACCCTTAATTTCTCCTCCGCGTTCATACTCGCCCCGGGCGACTGCTCTCCGTCTCTTAACGTCGTATCGAATATCCGCACCTTATCACCCATCGGTCGTCTCTCTTATGCCTTATGGTCATGCCCTTCTTCTTTATAATCCCTCTTCGCCGCCCTGAATATGGATTTACGCATCTCAAAGAGCATCCCTACCGGCCCGCTCACCACATAGCCGAACGTCAAAAGAAATATCATGAGGGGCGGTTCGGCCGCCACGAGAAGAAAGAGGAATATCAGACCCACGAGCAGCCGAAACGGCATCCTCCGCGAAAGGTTGAGTTCCTTGAAACTGTAGTACTTGACGTTGCTGACCATCAGGAAAGCGAGCGTGTAGACGATGATGAGTATGGTCAGGTGCTTCGTCATTTCCACGTGGCTGAAGTAGTGGAAGAGAAGCACGGTAGAGGCAACAAGCGTTGCGGCCGCTGGTATCGGGAGGCCGTTAAAGCGCCTGCTCTCTATCGTAGTTATCTGCACGTTGAATCTCGCCAGCCTTAAGGCCCCGCACACGACATACAGAAAGGCCGCAAGCCACCCGTATCTTCCGAAGGGCCTCAAGGCCCATGTGAATATCAACATCGCCGGGGCAAGCCCGAACGCGACGAGGTCGGAGAGCGAGTCGTACTCCATGCCGAACTTACTCGTAGTCCCGGTAAGCCTCGCAATCCTTCCGTCAAGGCCGTCCAGGACCGCGGATATGAGGATTGCTATTGCCGCAACCTCGAACTTCCCGTCCAGTGACGCGACTATCGAATAGAAGCCGCCGAATAAACTGGCGGAGGTCAAAAGATTCGGCAATAAATAGACCCCCCTCGTTACACCCTTTTTCCTTATACCGCCCGCTGCGTTTATCTCTTTGTCGAGCATACGAACCTCCTCTCTTCCCCTTCTCAAAGACTCCGACCGCGCAGAACTCAGGGAACTCGGAAAAAAGCATTTTGGGGGGAAACCTTTCAGTAGAAAGGTTTCCCCCAAACCCCTTTCCAAAGACTTTTAGTTTCCCCCTGCCGCACCCCCTTTCGGGGGTGCGGCAGGGGGAAGTTTA
>JACRCB010000138.1 GCA_016219165.1 Deltaproteobacteria bacterium
AAGAGAGCGGGGCACCCATGCGAAGCATGGGTCGAGAACCTTTTTATAAAAAGTTTCTCTCAAAAGAATTAATCAGAGTTTCCTGAGGTCTTTTCCAATGGAAGAACTTACCGAGAAACAGGGGTCAGGAAAGGGTGCGAGTCTCGTTGCCGCCGTTGTAGTGGCGGTTTCGGTCCTGGCCGTGGTGGGCTTCGTGCTGTCGCAGAAGCGTAAGTTCACCCCGGTCGTTGCCGGAAGCCCGGCCATGGACTTTACCCTGCCCAACCTCGAAGGGCGCGAGATTAGGCTTAGCGACTACAGGGGCAAGGTCGTATTCCTTAATTTCTGGGCGACATGGTGCAAACCCTGCGAGGATGAGATCCCCTCTATGGAGGCCCTTTACGAGGCGCTTAAGGGGCAGCCCTTTGAGATAGTGGCTGTAAGTGTGGATAAGGACGGGCCCGAGGTTGTGAGTCAATTTGCCAAGAAATACGGCATAACATTCACAGTGCTCCACGACCCTAAAGGCACGGTCAAGGACCTTTATAAGACTACCGGGGTGCCGGAGACCTTCATTATAGACCCCAACGGCATCATAGCGGAAAAGGTATGGGGGCCGAGGGACTGGAGGAGGAAGGAGAGCATAAACACCATACTTGAACTTTTGCAGAATGGGCCGGGGACGAAGCAATCTTACAGGGAATAAACCGGGGTTTCGGCTGTCCCCGCCTCATTTAGACCGATATGAAAAAGGTTCTCTGCATATTAGCGTTGTCCTTATCTTTATTGCCGTCCTTTGCGGTCATGGCCGGAAGTAGCGCATGGCAGGCTATGGGGATAGAAAGGTTAAGGCCGGTGGCGGCGCCGGATTTCACCCTCAAAGACCTTAAGACGCATTCCCTGCATTTGAAGGATTTCAGGGGGAAGGTCGTTCTTTTGAACTTCTGGGCCACGTGGTGTGCTCCGTGCAAGAGCGAGATGCCGTCCATGGAAAGGCTTATGCGCCAATTCTCAGGGAAGGACTTCGAGGTCATTGCAATAAATCTGGCGGAAGATGAAAAGACCGTGGCCGCTTTCGTAAAAGAGAACGGATACACCTTCAGGATACTCCTGGACAAGAAAGGTAGCGTAAGCGACAGATACGGCGCCGCGGCGATCCCGGCCACCTACATAATCAACGGGGAGGGGATGATAATCGGCAGGGTCATAGGGGCGAGGGATTGGGCGAGTTCTTCTTCTTTTGATGTCTTCAAGGAATTACTTAAGAAATGAACAGTAACCACTTGTTTTACCTGCAAAAACTCTCTTGTAAGAAGGTTGTCATTTTTGTTGTCCTGGGAGAAATGTTTCCGGGGATAGAATGAATCCTGAATATTTCCTTCAACTCGCATTTCTCGGCAAGGTTCTCGCGGCATTAGGGGGAGGGTTCATATCCTTCATCTCCCCGTGCGTCCTGCCGCTCGTCCCATCCTATATATCGTTTGTCACCGGCATATCGTTTGAGGAGTTGACCGACGAAGAGGGCGTTAAGAGGCTTCGAAACGTCATACTGATTAACTCCCTCATGTTCATCCTTGGTTTTTCGTTTGTCTTCGTATTGATACTCGGGCTTTCCGCGCAGGTCTTCGGTTATCTTTTTATCGAATACAGGGAGTTCGTCCGGCAGGTCGCGGGAGTTGTGATAGTGCTCCTCGGCATACATGTAATCGGGATTATAAACATAGGGTGGCTTCAAAGGGATAAACGCCTCCATTTTTTCAGGGACAAACCCCAGGGATTTCTGGGCTCATTCCTTGTGGGGGTGGGTTTTGCCGCGGGATGGACCCCCTGCATAGGGCCGATACTCTCGGCCATATTCACGGTAGCCGCAACGTCAAAGGAACGAGGGGTGGGGGTTATCCTCTTTATCTTCTATTCTCTGGGGCTTGCGATACCTTTTTTGCTGACCTCTCTTGGCATAAATACCTTCCTCCGGCACTTCCAGAGGGTCAAAAAACACATGCGCATGGTCTCCTTTGTAAGCGGGATATTCCTCATCATAACTGGGGTATTGATTTTTCTTAACTCATTTGCTATTATTACTACCTATCTTAACGCCATCATACCCAGTATCGGTTGATTCCGGAGGATGGTTATGAGTAAGCCAGTGGTAGAGGTATACGCAAAGAGGGGATGTTGCCTCTGCAAAGAGGTGAAGAAGATGATTGGGAGGGTAAACGGAGAGATACCATTTTTCTTCAAGGAGGTCGATATTTCCACGGACGACGACCTCTTCAGGCGTTATAACGACCACGTCCCTACGGTGTATATAAACGGCAAGAAGGCATTCAAGTTCAGGGTCGACGAGACGGAGTTCCGTAAAAGGGTAAGGAAAGAGATAATCAGGGCCGGGCTGGTGCGCCTGGTTAATAAGAACGGCACGTCCTTAAGGTAATCCTCCATACCGCAGTTTCGCCGCAGGAGCTTTAACACCCATCCCGCTTAAATTCCCGTCAAAGGCTTTTTGAAATGTGGCGCCCGCCCCGGCAGGCACGCATTCCGTTCATCCCCGCATCGGGATAAACTATCGGAAGAGTATCGTTCTGAACTTGCCTTTTTCCTTAAGATTCGATATATTAGTAAACCAAATGCTGACCACGGAGAACCGCAATATTCCGTCAATAAAGAAGGCCCTGACGCTGGCCGCGGTCTTGATTGTCCTCTCCACCCCCTGCATTGCCGCGGGCGCGAGGATAGAAGGCGTAAAGGTCAGATACGACTCTAATCTTAAGGTATCGTTTATCGTTGCGGACGCATTCAAAAAGGATATGGAGGAGGCCATACAGAGCGGGCTTCCGGCCTCTTTTACCTTCCTCGTAAAACTCGACAGGAGAAGGGACCTCTGGTTTGACGAGCGTCTGGGCGCATGGAAGTTCAATCATACCGTGAAATACGATGCGCTGAAAGAGGAGTACGAGGTAAACATAGAAGAAAAGAACTTGAAGGAGCGGACCAAAGACCATGCGGAGATGAAACGCCTTATGACGACCGGGGAGGACGTCGTTATCTCGCCGCTGCCCGCGCTTAATCCCGGCGAGGGTTATAACCTCGCAATCAAGGCGAAGCTGGAAACCGTGAATCTGCCCCCCATCCTCAACTACATGCTCTTTTTCGTAAAATTCTGGGATTTCGAGACCGGCTGGTATACCTACAACTTAACCCCTTAGCATCAGCTCCAAGAGGCCTTAAAGATATGATTCGGGAGTCGAGCGCAAAAGAGAGTGCGGAGCATAAAAGGCGCCAGAGGGAATTTTTTATCATCCTTGTCGTGGTGCCGGCGGTAATACTGCTTACCTACATAGAGTCGCACATTTCGCTCATAAGCGGCGGGGTGCCGATTGCAGCCAACATACTGGTGCTGGGCCTTGTAAATCTGAACATCATCCTCCTTGTCCTCCTCATATTCCTCATCTTCAGAAATGCGGTCAAGATATTCCTGGAGAGCCGGCAAAAACTCATAGGCTCAAAACTCAAGTTTAAACTCATCTCCGCCTTCGTCGCCCTTACAATCATCCCCACGTTCCTCCTCTTCTTTGCGGTCATAGGTTTCATCAACAAGAGTATCGACAGTTGGTTCGATATAAAGATAGAGGACTCGCTTCGGGAGTCCCTTGTGCTTGCGCAGAACTATTACAATGACACGTCTGACAAGATGCAAAGCGGCGCATGGCGCCTCTCGGAGGCGGTGAATAAGAGCCGTCTCGGCGGTGGAAGCGAAGAGTTGAGGAACACAATCGAGGAGAAACTCAAGGTGGATGGTTTCTCAACGGTTGAGGTCTACTCAAAGGAAGGCACGAGGGTCTCCTATGCTATCGCGGATAACGTAAACAGGAACATGGTCCCCGATGTAAGTGGAGAGGAGATAAGAAGCGTTTTCAAGAGAGGGGCGAAAAGTTCCGTCCAGACGCTTCACAACGGGGACGTTGTAAGGGGGATGGCGCCGGTTATGGGCAAGGGCGGAGAGGTTATGGGTGTCGTGGTTGCGAGTTACTATGTGCCGCTCAGCCTTGTGGAAAAGATGAATCATATCTCCGCCGCATTCGGAAGTTATAAGCAGCTCGAACTCCTTAAAAACCCCGTCAAGGCGAGTTATTTCACGATACTTTCGATAATAACCCTTCTCATTGTATTTTTATCCATCTGGATAGGCCAGTACATGGCGAGGGCCATAACGGTGCCCATAGCCGAATTGGCCGAGGGCACCAACGCCGTTGCCGGCGGCAATCTCGACTACCGCATCGATGTGCGGTCAAACGACGAGATAGGGCTCCTCGTTAAATCATTCAACAGGATGACCGAGGACCTTCAGGCCGGCAAGACCAAGCTCGAAGAGGCCAACATAACCTTGAGAAGCACAAACACGGAACTCGACAGGCGCATGCGCTACATAGAGATAGTCCTCGGCAACATTCCCGCCGGGGTTGTGTCCATAGACAGGGCGGGCAGGATTACATCCCTTAACAGGGTCGCCGCTCAAATACTCAGCATAGAGGAGGACGCCTCCGTCGGCAAAAACTACAAGGAGGTCCTGCGCCCGCAGGACAGAGACCTCTTCAGGGACATGATAAAGGAGATGAATGAAATCGGGGGCGAGACCATCGAAAAACAGATGAAGGTGAACTTGAAAGACAGGATTATCACGGTGCTCGTCAACCTCAATGCGATGAGGGATGAAAACGGGGAGTACCTCGGCATGGTTGCGGTATTGGACGACCTGACGCACCTTTTAAAGACCCAGAGGATGCTCGCGTGGAAAGAGGTGGCGAGGAGGATAGCGCATGAGATCAAAAACCCGCTTACCCCCATACAACTGTCCGCGCAGCGGCTGAGGAAGAAATATCTCGATAAACTCCCGGAAGACAAAGCGGTATTCGATGAATGCACGAAGACGATAGTGAGGGAGGTGGACGAGTTGAAAACGCTCGTAAACGAATTCTCCTCTTTCGCCCGGATGCCCGCCTCAAACCCCAGCCCCAACGACCTAAACGAGATAGTCCGCGAGACCGTCTCCCTCTACAAGACCGGCCAAAGGAATACCGGCTTCCATGTCGAATTGGACCAGCGCCTCCCCATGCTCGACATGGACAGGGACCAGATAAAGAGGGCATTGGTTAACCTCATAGACAACGCAATCGCCGCCACAGAGGGCGCAGAGGGCGGAGAGGTTCGCGTCGAGACCCATTACGACCCCACCTTCAGGCTTGCGCGCCTTACGGTCGCCGATACGGGCTGCGGCATACCGGCGGAGGATAAGGCAAGGCTCTTTGAGCCTTACTTTTCGACCAAGAAATCCGGAACCGGACTGGGGCTTGCCATTGTAAACGATATAATCTCGGACCATAACGGTTACATAAGGGTGAAAGACAATCACCCTAAAGGGACAAAATTCATAATCGAACTTCCGGTAAAGGTCGGGGTGGTATGAAGAGCGTATTGGTTGTGGATGACGAGAAAAACATCAGGGATTCGCTCGGGGGCATTCTCACGGACGAGGGTTTCACGGTCGGGTTCGCCGGGAGCGCCGAGGAGGCCGTGGAGAAGATACGAAAGTCCCCGCCGGACATCGTGCTTTTAGACATATGGCTTCCGGGGATGGACGGGATAGAGGCATTGAAGGAGATAAAGAAGGATAACCCGAATCTTATGGTTATCATGATTTCCGGCCACGGGACGGTCGAGACGGCGGTTAAAGCCACAAAATTGGGCGCCTATGATTTCCTTGAAAAGCCCCTAACGCTCGAGAAGGTGGTGTTGACCGTTGAACACGCCCTCGACCAGAGAATACTCCTTGAGGAAAACCGCGAACTAATCGAGCGGGAGAGGGAGAAGTACGGGATAATAGGGAGGTCGCGCTCGATAGAAGAACTAAAGAAGGATATCCGCAGGGTGGCGCCCACAAACTCATGGGTCCTTATAACCGGAGAGAACGGGACAGGGAAGGAACTCGTTGCGAGAAACATCCACCTCCATTCCAACCGTTCCGGCAAGTCTTTCATAGCCGTAAATTGCGCCGCAATCCCCGAGGAACTCATAGAGAGTGAACTCTTCGGCCACGAAAAAGGCGCGTTCACGTCCGCCGTTTTCTCGAAGAAAGGCAAGTTCGACATGGCGGACGGGGGGACGATATTTCTCGATGAGATAGGGGATATGAGCCTTAAGACCCAGGCCAAGATACTGATAATCCTCGAAGGGCAGAGTTTTGAAAGGGTCGGCGGCACCAAGAAGATAACGGTGGACGCGAGGGTTGTGGCGGCCACCAATAAGAATCTCTCGGAGGAGATAAAGAAAGGGAATTTCCGCGAAGACCTCTACTACAGGCTCAACGTAATCCCCTTCCATGTCCCGCCCTTAAGGGAGAGGGTGGAGGATATACCCCTTTTCGTAGAGTACTTCCTGCGGGAGTTCTCCAGAGAGGCGTCGAAAGAGGTCCTCGTCATAACGGACGAGGCCCGGGAGGTGTTTCTTAACTACGACTGGCCCGGTAACGTAAGGGAATTGAGGAACTTGATGGAAAGGCTCGTTATCATGACCTCTTCCAGGGTCATAACTCCCGACGACATCCCCCCGTATATAAAGGGCGCGGGCTCTACTCAGACAAAAAGCGTTTTCGACAGAACGACCCTCAGGGAGGCCAGAAGCGATTTTGAAAGGGAATTCATCATGAAAAAACTCAATGAGTTTAACGGCAACATCGCAAAGACGGCCGAGGCCATAGGCATAGAACGGAGCCATCTCTACAGGAAGATAAAATCCTATGGCATAGGGATATGACGGCGCCTTTTCTACTGTCCTTTGTCCTTGCACGGCGGGCACCCCATACAATGCCAGCCCGCCGATTGAGCGAAGACGGAAATTGACAAAGGGCGGGCCGTTGTGATAGGTTTTAGGTGTCAAGGAAGTTCTTCAATATCTTTTCCAAGGCTATCTGGCACATTCGGGGTCGTATCCATGAAAAGGTCTATAGTCCTTATCGTCGACGATGACCCGGGGGTGAGGGACACCCTTGAGACAATCCTCAAGGACTGCTATGAGACGGTTTCGGTCTCAAACGGTCTTGAGGCCATCGAGGTCGTCAAATCCATGCCCATCGACCTTGTTCTTATGGACATCAACCTTCCGCACATGGACGGCTTCAAGGCGATGGGGGAGATAAAAAAGGCCGATAATGACGTGGGCATACTGGTCGTCTCCGCTACAGACAACGCCCAGAAGGCGGTCCATGCCCTTAATATCGGGGCTTACGATTACATCGTGAAACCTTTTGAGACCGAAGACCTCCTTTTGAAGGTCAGACGCTATGCCGATAAATTGAGCCTTAAAAGGGACGTTCTGTTTTTAAAGGAGGAACTGCGGAAAAACCTCGGCTACGGGGAGATAATAAGCAGAACCCCGGTCATGAGGAAGGTCTTTGAACTCGTGAAAAAGGTCAGCGCCACGGCATCGAGCGTGCTCATAACCGGGGAGAGCGGCACCGGGAAGGAACTTATTGCGAGGGCGATACAGAGGCTCGGGCCGAGGAAGGACAGGCCCTTTATCGCGGTTAACTGCGGGGCCGTCCCCGCGGAACTCATGGAGAGCGAACTCTTCGGTTACGAGAAGGGCGCATTCACGGGCGCACACGCAACCCGGATAGGCAAGTTCGAATACGCCGACGGCGGCACCGTATTCCTGGACGAGGTCTCAACCCTTCCCCTCCATCTTCAGGCAAAACTCCTGCGTGTGCTTCAGGAGAAATCGTTTGAGAGGGTCGGCGGCAACAGGGAGATAAACGTGGACATAAGGGTACTGGCCGCCACAAACATAAACATCGAGGAGGCGGTCAAAAGAGGCAGGTTCAGGGAAGACCTTTACTACAGGCTCAAGGTCGTCCCCATAGAGCTGCCTCCCCTCAGAGACAGGAAAGAGGACATACCGCTTCTTGCAGAATACTTCCTCGAAAGGCATTGCAAAAAGTGCAACAAGACCGTAAAGGGGATATCGGGCGCCGCCATTTCTCTTCTATCGCAATACCCCTGGCCCGGCAACGTAAGGGAGCTCGAAAACCTCATCGAAAGGCTCGTAGTGCTCGCAAAGGACGGAAGCGAGATAACATGCGACGACATACCGCTCGAGGTAGTATGCCCGGAGGCGGAAACGCTGAAGTTCGGGGGCGAGGTAGAGGATTTCAGGAAGGCGACGAGGGCCTTTGAGAGGCGTTTCATAATAAATATCCTGACAAAGGCCAACTGGAACCGCACCCTTGCCTCGGACATCATGAAGGTTCACAGGAATACGCTTCTCCATAAGATGAAGGAACTCGGCATAGATAACCTCCATCCCTCACGCAGGGGGAGGACGAGGATTGCCGGTATATGAAGGAAACAAAGCGCGCGGGGCCGGAAAAGGTGAAACTCCGCCGACAGGAGTCGGCGGAGTTCTTTGGGCTGCAAGCCTTCGGCTTGAGTCCTTCGGACAGCCGCTGCACCACCAGACAGGAGTCCGGTGTTTTATGCGGCAAAATAATCCCGCTTTGCGCCCCATGCCTTTTCAGGAAGGCTCGAATACCTTCGGGGATGTGAAAAGATGTCGGGACATTCGAGATGGGCCAACATAAAGCACAAGAAGGCGCGCAGCGACGCCAAAAAAGGGGAGTCCTTTACAAAACTCGTGAAAGAGATAACGGTAGCCGCAAAACTCGGCGGGGGAGACCCCTCTGCCAACCCGCGCCTGAGGACCGCCATAGAAAAGGCAAAGGCCGAAAATCTTCCTTCTGAAAACATCGACAGGGCCGTTAAGAAAGGAACGGGCGAGCTCTTCGGGGTAAGTTACGAAGAAGGCGCCTATGAGGGTTACGGCCCCTGCGGGGTTGCCGTCCTTGTCAATTACATGACCGACAATAAGAACAGGACCGTCTCCGAGGTCAGGCGCGTTTTTACCAAATTCGGCGGAAGGCTGGGAGAGAGCGGCTCGGTCGGATGGCTGTTCGAAAAGAGGGGTTTTTTTACTTTCGCCGCCGGCCCCATAGACGAGGAGAAACTTATGGAGGCCGCGCTTGCGGCCGGCGCCGAGGACGTTATCCCCAACAAGGAAGACGGGGTGTTTGAGGTCTATTCGGACCCCGCGGATTTCCATAAGGTGAAATCCCTTCTTGACTCGATGGGGCTTAACTACCTGACCTCCGGGATAAGCATGATACCTAAATCAACCGTCCGCATGGAGGGCGGGGCTGCGCAGATGGTATTGAGGTTCGTGGAAGAACTCGAAGACCTCGATGATGTTCAGGATGTGTATTCGAACTTCGATATACCGGCCTCTGAGATGGAAAAGGTGGCATAGGCATAGACATCTTAAATAGGGCTCCCGTAACCGGCTCCCCATTCCGGCAGGGCCCGGAATCCTTTGAAGGGAAGACAAGTGAAGGTACTGGGAATAGACCCCGGCACACGGGTTACAGGCTACGGCGTTGTGGAAAACGGCAGGAACGGAAGGCTTATCCATGTGTGCGACGGGGAGATAAGGGGAAACCCCAGGGACGGCCTTCCGGAAAGGCTCCTTAAGATTTCGGACTCCGTAAAAAAGGTCATGGAGGAATTTAGTCCTGACTGCGTTTCGGTTGAGTCGGTATTCTTCGGCCCCAACGTAAGGAGCGCCGTTGCGCTCAGCCATGCCCGGGGGGTTATTCTCTTGGCGGCGGCGGGATGCGGTGTCAAGATATTCGAGTACGGGGCAACGAGGATAAAGCAGGCGGTTACAGGTTACGGCGGCGCCACAAAAGAACAGGTGCAGAAGATGGTGTCCATGCTCCTTAAGACCGGCGAAAAAAGAAGCCCGGATGCGTCCGATGCCCTTGCCGCGGCAATATGCCACATACACCACTCCTGCGGACTCTCAGCGGCGTTGTTGCGCCATGACGGGAGGGGATTCCCCCGGGAGCGCAAGGAAAGATAAAGATATGAATAAGCCCGCCGCTTCCGCCGGCGTTTTTCCCGGAAGCGGTATAGGTTATAGCGAAAGGACCGGTTTCCCGGAAGCCCGAAAAAATGATAGCGAGAGTCAACGGCATACTCGTTTCCAAGTCGCCCGATGCGGCGGTTGTGGACGTTGGGGGCGTTGGATATGAGGTCTTTATACCTCTTTCCACTTATTATAAACTTCCCGACAAGGACGAGCCGGTAGTCCTTAGGACCACGGCCTTCATAAGAGACGACTCAATCCAGTTATACGGTTTTTTTACACAGGAGGAAAAAGACCTCTTCACGCTCCTCATCACGGTTGCCGGCATAGGGCCGAGGCTCTCGCGCAACATCCTTTCCGGCATAACCCCGGACGCGCTTACATCCGCCATAGCGCGCGGGGATATAGTTGCGCTTGTGGCCCTCCCAGGTGTTGGCAAGAAAACCGCAGAAAGGATTGTGCTCGAACTCAAAGATAAAATAGTATCCCGCGGCGGAAAGGAAAAAGGCCCCGTTGTCAAGCTCGAGCCGGTTCTGACGGATGCCATTTCCGCCCTCAAAAACCTGGGCTACAGGGAGAAGGATGCCGAGGCCGCCGCTCTGAAGGCAAAAAAGGAGTGCGCCCACGGCGCAGGGGTGGAGGAGATTATAAGAAAGGCGCTCAGGGCACTTTAAGGTGAGACGCGGGGTGAACCCACGGTAGCCTCCCCGGAAAACAGGGATTATAAAAACCTGTTACGGAGCGCCGCAGCAGGGTTGTTTATGGAGTTTATGGAGTTTATGGAGTTTAGGGAGTTTAGGGAGTTTAGGGAGTTTATAGCGGATGGATGAGCAGGTGGATGAAAGGGATATCGCGCTGTCAAGACTTCCCGCGGACGAGGTTTTCGAGGCCACACTCCGTCCCAGGACCCTTTCCGAGTACATAGGGCAGGAAAAGGTCAAGGAGAACCTCAAGGTGTTCATAGAGGCCGCAAGGAAGAGATGCGAGCCCCTCGACCATGTATTGTTTTACGGCCCTCCGGGGCTCGGGAAAACGACCCTTGCGCACGTAATCTCGAATGAACTCGGCGCCAACATAAGGGTCAGTTCCGGGCCGGCGATAGAGAAGACAGGGGACCTCGCGGCGATACTTACGAACCTCGAAGACAGGGACGTCCTCTTCATAGACGAAATCCACCGGCTGCCCAATGTCGTCGAGGAGATACTCTACCCCGCGATGGAGGACTTCAATATCGATATCATCATAGGGCAGGGGCCTTCGGCAAGAAGCATCAAACTCGATATCCCGCATTTCACCCTCATCGGCGCGACGACAAGGGCGGGGTTGCTGACCTCCCCTTTGAGGGACAGGTTCGGCGTCATTGTAAGGTTGGATTTCTATAATCCCCCGGAACTCAAGGCGATAGTCGAGCGTTCAAGTTCCATACTCGGCATAGAGATAACGGAAGACGGCTCGTTCGAAATCGCCCGGAGGTCGAGGGGCACCCCGAGGATTGCAAACAGGATATTAAAGAGGGTGAGGGATTATGCCGAGGTCAAATGCGACGGGGTCATAACGAAAGAGGTTGCGGATAAGGCGTTAAGGATGCTCGAGATAGATTCCCGCGGGTTCGATAAGATGGACAGAAGGATACTCCTCACCATAATAGACAAGTTCGGCGGCGGCCCGGTCGGGGTGGAAACGCTTTCTACCGCGCTCCATGAGGACAAGGACTCCATTGAGGACCTCTATGAACCTTTTCTTACGCAGGAGGGATTCCTTCAGAGGACCCCGAGGGGAAGGGTTGCAACGAAACTCGCCTACGAACACATGGGAAGGGGGTCAGAAAAGAAAGACGATGGCGAGAGCGGGCAGGGAAAACTCTTGTAGCGCGCTTAAGGGCAGGGGAATGCATGGGGGGATGCTCGTCCACATGTGCTGCGGCCCGTGTTCGATATATCCCCTGACGAAGATTCTCGACGGGAGGTATGAGGTCTACGGCCTTTTTTACAATCCAAATATCCACCCCAGGAACGAATACAAAAAAAGGCTTGAAAGTGTAAAGAGGCTCGCCGGGCTTATGGGGGTGAATATCCTTTACTACGAGGATTATAACCCTGGGCCGTATTTCTCGGGGCTCCCGGCGGATATAAAATCCGTCCCAAAGGATAAAAGGTGCGAATACTGTTACCTCTTCAGGCTCGAAAAAACCGCGGAGTTCGCAAAGAAAAACGGGTTTGCCGCATTCTCCTCCTCCCTTCTTTACAGTAGATACCAGAAACACGAACTTATAATCGCGCTTGGACTGGCGATGGAGAAAAAGCACGGCGTGCCGTTCTATCACGAGGATTTCAGGAAGGGGTGGAGAGAGGGGATAGAGGCCTCGAAGGGGATGGGGCTCTACAGGCAGAAATACTGCGGGTGCATATTCAGCATGATGGAAAGGGGCTCCCCCCCGGGCAAGGGATAACACGGGCAAAAGGTGGAAAAACTTTCGGTTGAGATAATAAAGAACGTCCCGGTCCACAGGCAGGGGGTGGAGATTGTCGAGCGTAAGGGCGTAGGCCACCCGGACTATATCTGCGATTCCGTGCTGGAGAGTATTTCCATCGCCCTCAGCAGGGCTTACATCGAGGAATTCGGCGACGTCCTCCACCACAATATAGACAAGGGGCTTCTCGTTGCGGGAGAGGTCGAAAAGGACTTCGGAGGGGGAAGGGTCGTAACCCCGATGGAATTCAACATAGGCGACAGGGCGACCTTCAGGGTCGGCAGGAAAGAGATTCCGGTAAAAGAGATAGCGGTGGAGAGTGTCAGGCAATGGTTCCGCGCAAACTTAAGGAAGGTGGACCCGGTCAGGCACGTTAAGACAAGGGTCGTTCTTAAGCCCGGTTCCATGGAACTTGCCGGGATTTTCAAGGAAAAAGGCAGGACCAAGGGGGCAAACGACACCTCGGCGGCCGTTGGATACGCCCCTTTTACTCCCACCGAAAAGGCCGTCTACGAATGTGAGAGGTTTCTGAACTCATCCGCTTTCAAGAGCGCCTTTCCGGAGACGGGCGAGGACGTTAAGGTGATGGGTGTAAGGAGTGCGTCGGAACTCGACCTTACCGTGGCTATGCCGCTCATGGCTTCGGAGGTAAAGAGCGAGAAAGAGTATTTCGAAAGGAAAGAAGCCATAATGAAGGCGCTTGGGGATTTTACCGGGGGACTCCCTTTCAGGCAAGTAAGGGTGAATTACAATACCCTCGATAAACCCGGAAGGGGCAAGGCCGGGGCGTATCTGACGCTTCTCGGGACATCGGCCGAGGATGCGGACTCGGGGCAGGTCGGGAGGGGAAACCGCATAAACGGGGTCATCTCGCTCATGAGGCCCATGGGCACCGAGGCCGCGGCCGGCAAAAACCCGGTGAGCCACGTCGGCAAAATCTACTCAATCCTCTCCCACCGCATGGCGCAGGAACTCTTTGAAAGGCTTGAAGGCGTGGAGGAGGTCTATGTGTGGTTGTTGAGCCAGATAGGCTCCCCCATAGACAGGCCCAAGAAGGTGGCCGTAGAGATAGTGCCCCATAGAAAGTTGCACGAAAGGAAAGTGAAAAAAACCGTTTCCCGGATAACGGATGAGTTTCTCTCAGGCATAGAGGGTTTTACACGTGAACTTGCCAGGGGAGAGCATCCGGTATGCTGAAGGTCCGTGTGCTGAATGTCCGTGTAGTGAAGGTCCGTGTGGTGAATGTCCGGGAACATAAGGAGGCCGGGGATGGAAGAGGCTAAGAAGGAGCGGAATAAGAAATCAAAGGAACTCCTCCTCGAACTGAAGAGAAAAAAATGGGTCCTTCTGAGGGAAGAATATTTCAAAAAACTCGGGAAAGAGCACGGTGAGCAGTTCGGCAACCCGCAGGATGTGGGGGACCTCTCTTTATTGGACCTCATTGAAGATACCGGGCTTAAGGTGGCGGACATACACAAAGATGAACTTATAAGGATAGAGGAGGCCCTCTTAAGGCTCGACCAGGGGAAATACGGGCTCTGCGAAGAATGCGGCAACGACATAGATGGTAAGAGGCTTACAGTTATGCCCTTCGTAACCCTCTGCGTTGAGTGTCAAAGGAAAAAAGAACCCCGGTAGGTTTTGAGCAAAAACCTTTTTCAAAACACCCTCCCTTATGCCGTCTTTACAGCCGTCCTGCATAGTTCTTTACGAAAAAGGGTTACAAAGGAGAAGGGCTGGCATATTAAGAGATATTCTTAAGTGTTATACGCTATGTCAATGGAATTGCAAGGTAAACAGACTTGATACAAGAATGGCCTCTGTGCGAGTTGGAAGGTTGCTCCGGTGAAGTCCAAAGGACTTAAAAGACCGATAAAAACCGAAAAACAGGTATCCTCCGGCGCTGTGATATTCCGCAGGACCAACGGCAAGGCCGAGGTAGCCCTCATAGAGGTTGAGGGCAGTAAGGGCATGGCGTGGTGTCTTCCGAAGGGGCTTAAGGAGGAAGGGGAAAATCTCGCACGGACCGCCCACCGCGAGGTTAAAGAAGAAACAGGGCTTGACGGGAAAATCCTCGGAAATCTCGGCGACATACATTATTTCTACGCGCATAAGGAGAAGGAAGGGACAAAGAGGTTTTTCAAGATAGTCTATTTTTTCCTCATGGAGTATACGGCCGGGGATACCGTTTACCACGATAAAGAGGTGGTGGATTGCAAGTGGTTTCCGATAGATGAGGCGATAGAGGTTATTTCTTATAAGGACGAGAAAGAGATACTTAAAAAGGCAAAGGGGTTGTTGGAGGGGACAAAGGAAGGGAAATAATGCGCGCGGCGCCTAATCGCTTGTCATTTTACCCCTTTTAGGTTATTTTAAACCCATGCAAATCACCCCCGCACTCATAAAAGAACACGGCCTTACCCGCGAGGAATACCGGAGGCTCACCGGACTCCTCGGCAGGACCCCTAATATCGTCGAGCTCGGTATCTTCTCCGTCATGTGGAGCGAGCACTGCAGTTACAAATCCTCGAAGATACACTTGAAGAATCTCCCCACAAAGGGCAATTATGTCCTCCAGGGCCCGGGCGAAAATGCGGGCATCGTAGATATTGGAGACGGCATGGCCGTCTGTTTTAAGATAGAGAGCCACAACCACCCCTCTTTCATAGAGCCGTATCAGGGCGCGGCAACCGGGGTTGGGGGGATATTGAGGGACATATTCACGATGGGCGCAAGGCCCGTAGCAAACTTGAATTCATTGAGATTCGGCTCTCCGGGAAACCCCAAGACCCGTTACCTTCTCGAGGGCGTTGTGGCCGGGGTCGCCGGATACGGCAACTGCGTGGGGGTGCCGACGGTCGGGGGAGAGGTTTGGTTCCACGAATCGTACAACAATAACTGCCTTGTGAACGCCATGACGGTGGGGGTCGTCAAGAAAAAGAGGATTTTCAGGGGAAAGGCATCGGGAGTCGGCAATCCCGTGATATACGCGGGGTCGCGCACGGGCAGGGACGGCATACACGGCGCAACCATGGCGAGCGACGTCTTCGGCGCGGGAGGTGAGGAGAGGAGGCCCACGGTTCAGGTGGGAGACCCGTTTGCGGAGAAATTACTCATCGAGGCGTGCCTTGAGGTCTTTAATACGGACCATGTCGTGGGGATTCAGGATATGGGGGCCGCGGGGCTTACCTCATCGAGTGCGGAGATGGCGGGCAGGGGAGGGACGGGCATAGAGATAGACGTAAGGAAAGTCCCGCGCAGGGAAGATGGTATGACGCCCTACGAGGTGATGCTCTCGGAATCGCAGGAGAGGATGCTCCTAATTGTCAAAAAAGGGAAGGAAGGCGAGGTCATAAAAATATTCAGGAAATGGGACCTCGAGGCATGTGTGGTGGGGCGCGTTACCGGGACAGGGGCGCTTAAGGTCATGGACGGAAGAACCGTTCACGGCGAGATACCGGTAGAGGCCCTTACGGCTCAGGCCCCTCTTTACAGAAGACCCTCGAAGAGGCCCCCCCGCCAGGATGAATTGAACAGACTGGATATAAAGAAGATTACGCCTCCGGAAGACTATAATAATGTCCTTATAAAACTCCTCTCCTCCCTTAACATTTCAAGCAAGAGGTGGGTTTACAGGCAGTACGACCACATGGTAAGGGGAGACACTGTCGTTTGTCCCGGGTCTGACGCCGCGGTCTTGAGGCTCAAGGGGACCAAGAAAGGGCTTTCGATGACGGTCGATTGCAACCCCCGCTATTGTTACCTCGACCCCTTCCGGGGGGGCGCGATAGCCGTGGCCGAGGCCGCCAGAAACTTAAGCGTAAGCGGGGCTTCTCCCATGGCGCTCACCGATTGCCTTAACTTCGGGAACCCGGAGAGGCCCGGGATTATGTGGCAGTTTGAAAACGCAATCCTCGGCATGCGCGAGGCGTGCCTGAAACTCGCAATACCGGTCGTAAGCGGCAACGTGAGTTTCTATAACGAAACATCCGGCGTTTCGATATATCCCACCCCCACGGTCGGCATGGTCGGCATTATAGAGGACATAGACAGACGCGCAACCCTGTGGTTCAAGGACGAAGGGGATGTTATAGCGGTCATCGGGGACACTTACGAAGAACTCGGCGGGAGTGAATACCTTAAGGCGATACATTCCCTCGAGAGGGGTCTTCCGCCCGGTATAGACCTTGAAAAGGAGAAAAATGTTCAGGAGGCTTGTAGAGAGGCCATAATGGATGGTATAATAAAATCCGCGCATGATGTCTCGGACGGGGGGCTCGCCGTGGCGCTCGCCGAGGCGTTGTTTTCTCCGGGCGGGGCAAAGGGGGCAACCGTAGAACTCTCCGGAGGCGGGATAAGGGAAGACGCCCTCCTTTTCGGCGAGAGCCAGTC
The DNA here is from genome assembly GCA_016219165.1 of Deltaproteobacteria bacterium. Taxonomy (GTDB): domain Bacteria; phylum Desulfobacterota; class GWC2-55-46; order GWC2-55-46; family DRQE01; genus JACRCB01. The sequence goes on from JACRCB010000138.1 coordinate 16,814, forward strand.
GAGGATTATCGTGAGTATGGATAAAAAGGACGTAAAGAAGGTAGAGAACATAGCGAAGGCGCACGGCGTTCCAGTTAGGGTTATAGGCAGGGTCCGCGGGGACTTTTTAAAGATAAATGGCCTTATAGATATTCCCGTCGAAAGACTCAGGGAGGCGTGGGAAGGAGCTTTTGAAAGGTTTATTAATCCGTCGTCATTGCGAGCGTAAGCGAAGCAATCCCCCCACAATAAGGATGAGATTGCTTCGGTCGCCGACCCACCCTTCGGGTGGGTGCCCCGCCCTCGCAATGACAGGGGAATGGAAGGTTGATTCAGTTTATGTTCGATAAATTCAAAGACGAGTGCGGAATAGGAGCCATATACAACCACCCTGAGGCCGCAAACATAGCCTATCTCGGCCTCTATGCCCTCCAGCACAGGGGGCAGGAGAGCTGCGGCATCGTATCGTCCGATTCCAATAATCTTTATTCCCACAAGGGCACCGGACTCGTTGCCGACACCTTCAGTAAAGAAACACTCTCGATACTGCCCGGCACTTCCGCCATAGGGCACGTGAGGTATTCTACCACCGGCGCATCCCACATAAAGAACGCGCAGCCCTTTGTGGTGGATTACGCGAGGGGCAGCATAGCTATCGCCCATAACGGCAACCTCGTGAACGCCCGGCTCATCAGGGATGAACTCGAGGCATACGGCTCTATCTTCCAGTCGACGACCGATACCGAGGTCATAATCCACCTTATAGCCTCCTCGAAGGAGAGCCGTCTCATAGACAGGCTCACCTATGCCCTCAGGAGGGTCAGGGGCGCTTATTCGCTCGTCATCCTTACGGATAAAAAACTCATTGCCGCAAGGGACCCCCACGGCTTCAGGCCCCTGCTTCTCGGAAGGCTCAAGGAGGGCTGGGTCGTTGCTTCCGAGACATGCGCCTTCGACCTTATAGAGGCCGAGTTCGTAAGGGAGCTCGACCCCGGCGAGATACTCCTGATAGACGAAAAGGGGACTACATCCTTCAGGCCCCTTAAAGAGGCCCCTTACACCCCCTGCATATTCGAGTTCATATACTTCGCCCGCCCGGACAGCAATATATTCGGGGCAAACGTATACAGGGTAAGAAAAAACCTCGGGAAGGTGCTCGCAAAAGAGCACCATGTGGATGCGGACATGGTGATACCGGTGCCGGACTCCGGGGTTCCGGCCGCAATCGGCTATGCCGAGGCATCCGGCATACCATTTGAGATGGGGCTTGTAAGGAACCACTATGTAGGCAGGACGTTTATCGAGCCGAAAGAGTCCATCCGGCACTTCGGGGTCAAGATAAAACTCAATGCGGTAAGGGAGATTATTTCGGGGAAAAAGGTCGTCGTGGTGGACGATTCCATAGTCAGGGGAACGACCTGCAGGAAGATAGTGAAGATGATAAGGAACGCGGGGGCAAGGGAAATCCATATGCGCATAAGTTCCCCGCCCACAATCTCCCCCTGTTTCTACGGCATAGACACCCCGACAAAAGAGGAACTCATAGCGTCTTCGCTCTCCGTCGGGGAGATTACGAGGTTCGTTACCTCCGACACCCTCGGGTACCTGTCCACGGAAGGGATGTACGAGGCGGTCAGGGAAGCGGGCGGGAATTTCTGCGATGCGTGCTTTACCGGGAAATACCCTGTCGAGGTCTCAGGCGGTATGAGGCCGCCCCAACTTGTGCTGTTTAAGTAGGTTGTTGAAAAGGGTTCCTCAGAGAACCTTCCTGTAAACTTGCCCCATACTTGATACGGGGAAGGTCTTTTCAAATTTTCTCAAATATCTTTGCACAGGGTCAAGAGAGGAGGCCCAAAGAAGTGAAGAAAACAATCCTTCGCGGTTTGCCTTCAAACCCCGCACCCCTCATTGCCATCTTAATATTCTTTTCCTTTGCCGGCTGCGCCCCGAAGCCTTCTTCCCTTTCCCCCCAACCGGACTATTACCAGACACTCAACCGGTGGACAACCGGTAAGAAGGTCTTCGATGGCATGGAGAGCCGCCTCTATATCTACGCGACCTACAAGAGCCTTCCTTACAGGAAGGCCTACGTGGATGAGTATGCAAAAAGATACCAGATGGACGAAGGGCATAAAGGCGCGTTTCTTTCAAAAGAGATTGAGACGCACGAAA
>JACRCB010000135.1 GCA_016219165.1 Deltaproteobacteria bacterium
ACGGATACCGAGACCATGGATGTTGTTGAGATGGTCCTCGGGGGGAAGATAAACAAAGAGATTGTGGGCATGATAAACCACTATGGCGGCTCTGCGGTGGGGCTTAGCGGCAAGGACGGGGGCCTTATAAAGGCAAAGAGGCTCAGGATAAAGGGCACGGAGATGGGGCTTGCCGGAGAGGTCGAGAGCATAGACCCGAAGGTCATAAAGACCCTCGAAGAGAATAATTTCATCCCGGTGATAGCCCCGATAGGGGGGGGCGAGGAGGGGACAAGTTACAACATAAACGCAGACCTCGTGGCCGGAAAGGTGGCGGGCGCCCTTAAGGCGGAAAAACTCATCCTCCTCACCGACGTCCAGGGCGTTCTGGACAGGAATAAGAACCTCTTGTCCTCACTCTCCATCTCGGAGGCGGCCGCCCTCATAAGGACAAGGGTCGCAACCGGGGGCCTGATACCGAAGAGTAAGTGCTGCATGGAGGCCGCCTCCGGCGGGGTGAATTCCGCGCATATAATAGACGGCAGGATAGAGCATGCGGTCCTGTTGGAGGTGTTTACGGACACGGGGGTTGGAACCGTCATAAAGAAAGGGCTTAAAGTCCGGTGAGGACTCTGCAGACGGTAACGGATGCGGTCTCGTGGGCAGAGGAGTGCATCAAAAAAAGCGGGCTCGGGGAGGCGGGAAAAGAAGCGCTCTTCATGGTTGCCCGCCTGATTGATGCGAGGCCGCCGGCACTCCATGCCCTTTCGCTGCGGCGCCTCGATGCCTCAGAGCTAAAACTTCTGAAGGAATGGATAGAGAGGAGGATAAGGCGTGAGCCCCTCCAGTACATACTTGGCGAGACGGAGTTCTGGGGCCTCAATTTCAAGGTCGGTCCCAAAGTCTTAATCCCGAGGCCAGAGACCGAGCATCTTGTAAGCGAAGGGATTAAGGTTTTAAAGGACAGGCAAAACCCCCTTATCCTCGACCTTTCTACCGGGAGCGGCTGCATCGCGGTCGCCCTTGCAAAAGAACTTCCGCAGGCGCGTGTCGTCGCAACCGATATATCCGCGGACGCCCTGGCTTGGGCTTCGGAGAACGCCGGAATAAACGGTGTGGCCGGAAGGATTAGGTTCCTCGAAGGCAATCTTTTCGAGGCGCTCGATAGTATCGGTAGTATGAGGGGATTTCTCCCGACGCTGTTTGACCTCATTATCTCAAACCCCCCCTATGTCAAGAGTTCCGAGGTGTTCGGGCTTGAGCCCGAGGTCGCGCTCCATGAGCCTCTTCTGGCGCTCGACGGAGGGGAGGACGGGCTTTATTTCATAAGGAGGGTGATAGGGGAAGCGCCGCAACACCTGAAACCCGCCGGCGTATTGATAGTCGAGATGGGCTATGGACAATCCGAGGATATAAGAAGGATTATGGCGGCGAGTAAAGGGTTTGGAAGATTCGAGATAAAGAAGGACTATTCCGCGATAGAGAGGGTCTTGAGCGCGGAGAAAAAAGAGCGGGAAGGGGACTCGTTTGAATAACAGGGAAATAGCGGAGTTAACTGGCCTCTGCATCGCAAACACATACAGGCGTTTCCCAGTTGCCTTTGTAAGGGGTAAGGGGACGCGGCTCTGGGATGCGGACGGCAAAGAGTATCTCGACTTCGTTTCCGGGCTTGCGGTCTGCAACCTCGGCCACTGCCACCCGAAGGTGGTGGAGGCGATTAGAAACCAGGCGGCCACCCTCATCCACACGTCCAACCTCTACCATATAGGGCCGCAGGCTGAACTGGCAAAACTCCTCTGCGGGAATTCATTTGCGGACAAGGTGTTTTTCTGCAACTCGGGGGCCGAGGCTAACGAGGCCGCGATAAAACTTGTAAGGAAGTATTTCAGTCTGAGGGGGGAAGGGAGGTTCAAGATAATATCGATGGAAAAGTCCTTCCACGGGAGGACGATGGCGACGATGTCCGCAACAGGACAGAAAAAATTTCAGGCGGGGTTCGAGCCTCTGCTCGAGAAGTTCGTATACGTGCCGTTTAACGATATCGGGGCGGTCGGGAATGCCGTCAATAGCGACACCGCGGCGGTCATCGTCGAGCCGATTCAGGGCGAGGGAGGGGTGAACGTCCCCTCGGACAATTACCTTAAAGAACTCAAATCCCTTTGCAGGGAATCCGGGATTCTTTTGATCTTCGACGAGGTCCAGGTGGGCATGGGAAGGACCGGGACCCTCTTTGCCTATGAGAACTACGGCGTTTCTCCCGATGTAATGACTCTCGCAAAGGGACTGGGCGGGGGGATTGCGATAGGGGCGATGCTTGCTACTGATGAAGTGGCGGGTGCCTTCACGCCGGGAAGCCACGCCTCGACCTTCGGAGGCAACCACCTCGCGACAGCGGCCGGCGTTGCGGCGGTAGAGGCGACACTTAACGAAGGGGTGCTCGATAATTGCAAAAAGGCGGGTGCGGAACTCATCGAGAGGTTAAGCGGACTCAAGAAGGACTTCCCGTTTATAAAGGAGATAAGGGGGAAGGGTTTGATTGTCGGGATGGAACTTACAATCCCGGTTTATGACATTGTAAACAAATGCCTCGAAAGGAGGCTTTTGGTAAATTGCGCGGGAGAGACGGTTCTCCGGTTTATCCCCGCGTTAATAGTCACGGGGAAAGAGGTGGATGAGATGGTCGGGATATTGAGGGGTGTGCTAAAGGGGGTGTGAACATGGGATTGGACATTGGATTAAATGTGGGGATTAAATATGGGGTTTTAATGCGGGAGGTACTGACCTGCCATCAT
>JACRCB010000018.1 GCA_016219165.1 Deltaproteobacteria bacterium
AATAAATATGGCCCTCTGCCTGATGACAGCCCGCGCTTCTTGTGTGGATAATGTAGTTAAGGGAGGATAGGAACATGAAAAGAAAGATAATGTTTGCAGCCGCATTTTTCATTCTCCTTACGGGGTTTGCCATGGCCGGGGACTTCTCAGCCGATGTGGTATTCACAGGCGGGGGCGCATCCTTCAGGGGAAAGATATTCAGCGCAAAGGAGAAGACACGGATGGAAACGCCCCAGTCGGTGAGCATAACGAGGATGGATAGAAAGGTAGTCTGGGTCCTCATGCCGGGGGAGAAGATGTACATGGAACAGCCGCTCAGGCCTGAAAACGTAGTTGTGGGAGAAAAGGAAAAGCTCGAGGGAGAGGTGGAGCGTAACTTAGTCTCTACGGAGACCGTGGACGGCAGGGCCGCGAAGAAATACCTTGTGGTCTATAAAGCCGGCGGCAAAACGGAAAGCGTTTACCAGTGGGTTGAAAACAGTTCCGGTTTCACAATAAAGGTCGCGGCAACGGACGGAAGATGGACAATAGAGTATAAGAACCTTAAGGCAGGTAAACAGCCGGAGAGCCTCTTTGAGATTCCCGCGGGTTATAAGAAATTCTCCATGCCGGCCATGCCCGGCATGGGGCCGGGAGGCATGCCCAAAGGGATGGGGCAGTGAATGGGGGGAGCCCGGCGCCTAAAGCCCGGGGTCGTGAAGCGGGAAGGGGGGAAGGCAACCTTACCTTCTTCTCTCCTTATCCATGCCTCCCCTGGGCCTTGCGGGAGCAACCGCCACCCTGCGCCCGGAGATAATGCTCTGGTGCAGGCACTCGATGACCTTTTCCGCCGCATCCCGCGGGACCTCGACGAAGGTAAACGTGTCGAATATGTTTATCCCCCTTATGGAATCCTTGGGGATGCCGGCCTTTTTGGATATCGCATCCATAATATCCCCGGCCCTTACGCCCTGCTGCTTGCCCACGGTCATAAAAAGCCTCGCCATCCCGGAAGGCGCGCCGTAAGGCGTCGACGCAGGCGCGCCGTAAGGCGTCGACGCAGGCGCGCCGGTATCGTCCAGCGGTAGATACCCCTCGCTGGCGCCTGCGGCTTCGAAACCTTCGAGATGGAACTTGAGGAGCGCGGCGACGGCTTCTATGGGGCGCACATCCGTCGAAATCTTTTCCGCGAGGCCGAGGAACTTATCGAATCTCTTGTCGTCGATAAACCCCTGTATCTTCTCTCTCAGACTTGCAAGTCGCCCTTCCATCACCTCTTCTTTCGTGGGAAGTTTCCCCCTCTTTATATCCGCCTTGGACACGGCCCTTATAAGCCTCAGTTGTTTATCCTCCCTCGGTGTCACAAAAGTAATGGCTATCCCTCCCCTTCCGGCCCTTCCAGTGCGCCCTACCCTGTGGACATAGGACTCCGGGTTCTGCGGCATCGAGTAATTGACGACATGGGAGATATCGGTTATATCGAGGCCCCTTGCGGCAACGTCCGTGGCGACCAGGACGTCAACGCTTCCATCCTTGAATTTTTTGAGCACCGCCTCCCTCTCCCTCTGGCTGAAGTCCCCGTGCATCGCATCGGCCTCATACCCCTTCATCTTGAGATTTGACGCCACCCCGTCCGCCTCCCTCTTTGTGTGGCAGAATACGAGGAACCTGCCTTCGTCCGCGGAATCTATGAGCCTTGCCATGGCCTCTATCTTCCCTTCATTCCTCACCTCGTAAAATATCTGGTCTATGTTCGGGGCGGTGAGGGTGGAGCCGGATACGTGTATCTTCTCGGGGGACCTCATGTAACGCTTCGCTATGTTCAATATCTCCGGGGGCATCGTTGCGGAAAAAAGCATCGTCTGCCTCGTTGCGGGGGTCTCTTTAAGTATCCTCGTTATATCGTCAACGAACCCCATATCGAGCATCTCGTCCGCCTCGTCCAAAACAACGACCTTCACGTCCTTCAGGGACAACGTCCTTCTCTCCAGATGGTCTATAACCCTTCCCGGGGTCCCGACAACGATATGGACGCCTTTCTGAAGCGCCTTTATCTGCCTCACTATGCTCGTCCCGCCGTATACGGGAAGGGCGTGGAGCCTTTTAAAACTGCCGAGTTTATTCATCTCCTCGGCCGCCTGTACCGCGAGTTCCCTCGTGGGGGCGAGTATTATCGCCTGAACGCCTTTGCCCAATCTCTCGAGCTTCTCAATTATGGGGATGCCGAAGGCCGCCGTCTTCCCGGTGCCTGTCTGCGCCTGGCCTATGATGTCTCTGCCGGTTAAAAGCGCGGGTATAGTCTTTTTCTGTATCGGGGTCGGCTCCTCGAAACCCATTGAAGAGACCGCCTTCAAAACCTCGCCGCTTAAACCGAAATCCATGAACGTCAACTCTTTCTTTTCCAATTTTCTTTTTTCTCCTTTTGGGCCCTTTAGATTTAAAGTCTATCAGACAAACAGGAGAAAGTCTTGAGAAAAAGGGAGATTGCAGCGCGTAGCCCGCAACTGCATTCCGTTCAATGCGACGGTGTCAGATATACCCGTATGCCTTATAGAGGGCAAGCGCGCAATACTCCCAGATGACCTCCTTAAGGAGAACAACCCTGTCGATCGCGCCGGTTCTGAGTTGCGTATAGTCCTTTACCGGCGCAGGGTAGCAATCGAGTCCGAGTTTCCTTGAAATCCCGAACGCCCTGTACATGTGCGTGGGCGAGGTAATAAGAAGACAACTCTTAAACCCCTTCCCCTTCATATAATCCCCCGCCTCTACGAGGTTGGTATATGTGTTTGTGGATACGGCGTCAACGTGGATGGCCTCTTTCGGTATGCCGAGACCTGCTGCGGCGTCCCGCATTATATCGGCCTCGATTACGTCCATCACCGCGGTATGCCCGGTTGCGGTGATGGTGTAAAAGACCTTCTTCGCGGTGTTCGTAACTGAGCCGCCGGAGAATACGATTGCCCCGGCAAACCCTTTTTTGTAGAGAAGAAGGCCGTGGACGAGCCTTTCGTTCGAGCCCCTTGCCAAAACCCCGTTTTTGTATGCCCCTCCGCCGAGGACCACGAGCATGTCCGCCTTCCTCAAAACGGGCTCCACAATCAGAGGACGCGCAAGAATATTGGCAAGCGGGGTGAACATCGCAACAAGAGAAAACGCCGTAAAGAGAACGGAGAAAACGGATAAAGCCCTTTTTGCCCTTTGTATAAAACCCATGCCCTTACCTAAGCGTGCTTAGACCTCCCTTTCTGACGTATGTCTTTACGCCGTCAGATTATTCGATTAAGTTAAGATATACTTTATAAGAAACCAAAAGTCCAGAGGATTGAACGGAATGCCCCTCCAAAAACTTCCGGATTGAAAAGTTTCTGAAGGCGGCTTATGTTTACACCCATCCTTTTTTCTGCTATGCTTTTCAATATGCCGCCCGCCGTTGAAAAGCCGCGACTTGCCTTTTTTTCATTCACCTGCTGCGAGGGTTGCCAACTGATGGTTTTAAACTGCGAGGAGGAGTTCCCCGCGATAGTGGAACTCGTCAATATAGTGAACTTTAGGGAGGCAATGAGCGAAAGAAGCAACGACTACGACATAGCATTCATCGAGGGGAGCATAAGCAGGAAAGAGGAGATAAGGAAACTTAAAGATATAAGGGAGAGGGCATCGGTCGTTGTCGCCCTCGGCGCATGCGCAACGACGGGCGGGCTCAACTGCCTCAAAAACCGTTTTCCGATGGAAGAGGTGAAAAGTATAGTCTACGGTAAAGACGCGGGGCTTAAGATATATGACACAATCCCGGCGGCGCCGATAGACTCGATTATAAAGGTGGACCACCGCATCCACGGCTGTCCCATAATAAAAGAAGAGTTTTTGGAAACCTTAAAGTCCCTTCTTATGGGCAAAACCCCCTTCACGCCAAACTACCCGGTATGCGTTGATTGTAAGCTCGCGGGCAATATCTGCGTATTTGAAAAAGGGATGACCTGCGCCGGGCCTGTAACGAGGGCCGGGTGCAAGGCGGTATGCGTAACCTACGGGCGCATATGCTGGGGATGCAGGGGGCTTACCGACGACCCAAACATCTCCGCCCACAAAGAAACACTCGGAAGATACGGGCTTGCTGAAGAGTCGGTATTGAGGAGTTTCGACCTTTACGGCGGTTACGCGCTGGAGAAAGGCAGGGGTAAAAAAAATGCATAAAGACCACTTAGGCATACGCGAGATAACGAGGGTCGAGGGGCACGGCAACATCGTAATAAACTTAAGCAAGGGCAAAATCGAGGAGTTAAGGCTTGATATAATAGAAAGCCCGCGCTTTTTCGAGGCCATGCTGAGGGGCAGGAGATACGACGAGGCGCAGCACATAATGTCGAGGATATGCGGGATATGCGCCGTAAGCCATACGTCGGCCTCGCTTAAGGCCATCGAATCCGCGATGGGTATCGAGATAAGCGCTCAGGCAAGGCTCTTGAGGGAACTTGCCTTCGCGGGAGAAACACTCCAGAGCCATATGCTCCACCTCTATTTCCTAACATTGCCGGATTTCTTCAAGATGGGCTCGGTCGTGCCCATCATGAAGTCCATGCCGGATATCTTGAGGCCCGGGCTCGATATAAAAAAACTCGCGAACGAAATCGGCAGGGTCGTGGGGGGAAGATACGTCCACCCGATTTCCCTTTTTCCCGGAGGGGTCGCGTATACGCCGGAGAAAAAAGAACTCAAGGAGTTAAAAGATTCTCTCGGAAAATCTTTTTGCCTGCTCGATAAGACGGTGGAGACCTTCTCCCAATTCCCGGCGCCCCTTTTCTGTAAAGACAGGGAGTTCATCTCTTTAAAGGATAAAGGCGGTTATGGCTTTTACGACGGCACGCCGTTCTCCAGCCAAAAGGATTCTATAAAAGAAAAGACCTACACAACGAGGATAAAGGAATACTGCGTCCCGCACTCGACGGCTAAACATGCAAGGACGCGAGGCCATGCCTTCATGGTGGGAGCGCTTGCGAGGGTGAACAATAATTTTGCGGACCTCAAACCCCTCGCAAAGAAGATTGCCAAGCGTTTTGGCCTCACGGCGCCGTGCACAAACCCCTTCATGAATAACGCCGCCCAGATAGTCGAATGCTTCCATACGGCGCAAGGGGCGATAGATACGATAGACAAATTACTTCTGATGGGGCCTAAACCCGAAAAGGCCGGAAAACCGGCCGGGTTCGGCACGGGCATAGGGCTTGTGGAGGCCCCGAGGGGCACCCTCTACCATGAATACACGATAAATAAAGAAGGTATAGTGGTGAGGGCAAACTGCATCATACCGACCGCGCAGAACCTGCGGAGTATGGAAGAGGACCTTAAAAGTTACGTCCCCACACTTCTCGGCAAGACAAAGAAGGAGATAACGCAGGGGGTGGAGTCTCTTGTAAGGGCATACGACCCTTGCATCTCCTGCGCTACACATATAATGAACGTAAGGTTTACCTCTTAAGCCCAGCACCGCTTTTGACAGGGCTTACTCCACAATATTCAAAGCCAACGTGTCCAAAGTGGTGCTGGGCGACGAGCGCATCCCTCCCGGAAGGGAGGAACGAAGAGAGAGGATATCCGAGAGGAGGCCGTCTTGCCGAGGGTTCTCATAATAGACGACGACGCGGACATGGTGGAGGCGCTAAAGATAGTCCTTGAGAAGAAAGGCTACTCGGTTGACTTTGCCTATGAGGGAGAGGCGGGTTACAATAAAGCGGCGGCGGAAAGGCCGGACCTTATAATACTCGACGTGATGATGAAGACAAAAGACCAGGGCTTCCAGATAAGTTACAAACTCAAGGGTAATCCGGAACTCTCCCGCATACCGATAATCATGCTCACGGCCGTCGGTAAGGAGACCGGCTACAGGTTCAGCCATGCGGACGAGGATTATCTCCCCGCCGATGAATTTGTTGAAAAGCCCGTCAAACCGGCCTACCTCCTTAAACTGGCGGGGGAACTCATCCGAAAAAGTGGAAGAGAGAGCGGGACTTCGAGAATCTGAACTCATAGGGAGGCTCCACTGGTATATAAATATCAGGTGGGTTACGGCCGCCTTTATAGCGGCCGCGGCAGTCGCCTCCCGGACGTTCTTTAACGTCCTTCTTCCTTTGCAAACCATCCTCACCATCGCCCTCGCGGTAGCCCTTTACAATTTCGTCTTCAGCCTCCATCTGGGCAGGATAAAAACCTCGCACGCCGCGGCCGCAGACCTGCCGAAGAGGGCCGAAAGGTTCGTTATGCTCCAGGCTGCGTCAGACCTCCTCGCCCTCCTTTTTCTCATACACTATACGGGCGGGATAGAAAACCCTTTCGCCTTTTACTTCATCTTCCACACCGTCCTTTCAAGCCTCCTCCTTAAAAAAAACGCCTCCTATCTGCAGGCCCTCTTTGCGGTCTTATCCGTGGGGATACTCACGCTCATGGAGTACTTTTCCTTCATCCCCCACCATCACATGGCCGGATTCATAGGGGCGGAACTCTACCAAAACCCGAAATATGCCCTCGCATTCTATATCGTATTCGGCTCAGTGATATTCCTCGTGACGCACATAACGGCGTCTATATCGGAAAAACTCAGACGGAAGGAAACCGAACTCGAAAGGGCGAACGCATCGCTCATCGAGAAAGACAGATTGAAATCCGAGTACGTGAGGATGGTCGCACACGACATAAGGTCTCCCCTCGCCTCGGTCCTGAGCCTTCTCTCGGTAGCAATCGAAGGCTACTCCGGCAGTCTTCCGGAAAAGGCGGCGGAGGTGCTTAAAAGAACACTCGCCCGGGTAGAGTCCCTCCATGCCTACGCAACTGACCTCCTTAACCTTTCAAAGGTCAGAAGCGAAAAGGCCCTCGAACCGGAGCCAATGGATATCAAGGAGATTTTAGATAACGCCCTTAAAATTACCGGGCCCGAGAGAGAGGGGAAGGACATCGACATAATGGTCGAACTCGAAGAAGGGCTGCCCGAGATCTTAGCCGTCCGGGAAGAGGTCCTGTATCTCCTCGTAAACCTCATCGGGAATGCCGTGAAATACACTCCCGGCCATGGCAGTATAAGGATAAAAGGCGGAAAAGAAGGGGCTCGGCTGGTCCTCGCCGTATCCGACACCGGCATAGGGATACCCCCCGGGGACATCCCTCACATATACGATGAATTTTTCAGGGGCAGCAACGTGCGGGAAAGAGGAATGGGCACGGGGCTCGGCCTTACGCTCGTTAAGTTCATTGTGGACAGGCAAAACGGGAGCATAGGGGTAGAGAGCGAACTGGGGCGCGGAACGACCTTCACCGTGAAACTTCCCTTTAAACGGCAGAGGGAAACGCAGGCGGAGCCGTAAACCTCTGCCACCAACCGGGACTTCCCCTTAATAACAGGATGGGACATTCCTAAATTGCCTTGACACGCGGCCAGAATATCCTTGAAAAATCCAGACGGCCTGGAGTATATATGTATGTTACG
>JACRCB010000139.1 GCA_016219165.1 Deltaproteobacteria bacterium
CATCAGCCCGGCGCCCGCCAGATATGCCATGCGCCAGCCGTAGGCAAGGGCTATCGGAGGGCCCGCGAGCATGGCTATTATGGCGCCGCTGTTGCCCGCGCCCGCTATGCCTATTGCCAGGCCTTTGCTCTCGGGCGGGAACCAGCCGCCGCCCAGAGACAGGGCAATGCCGAAACTTGCGCCCGCCAACCCGAGCATGACCCCCATGATAAGCAGTTGATTGTAGCTGTTGACAAAAAATGCGCCGTAGGCCAGCGCTATCATGATGGTGGCCATCTCTATCATGGCCGCGTTCTTCCTGCCTATATACTGCGCGGCCATGCCCAAGGGCATACGCATAAGGGCTCCCGCAATTATGGGAACCGAAACCAGGAAGCCGCGCTCCATGGGCGTAAGGCCGAATTCCTTGCTTATGAACGGCCCGAGCGCCCCATCCAGCACCCATATCGCGAAACAGAAGTCGAAATAGAGGAATGATGCAAACAATGTCGGGGGATGACCCGACTTAAGGAATGCCTTGATACTTGCCATGTTTCTTTCCTCCTCTTTTTTTTATGTGCTTCCGCGTTTCTTGAAAAGTAACCCGATTGGAATACCTGCACCCTTCCCCTGAACCTGTTATCTACTGTTATTTGCCGGGCAAGACGTCATTTGCGGGGTTGGTGAGGTTTGCCGGGGAGGCAGTTGGGCGGGCAAATAATGCATAATAGCGTAGAATAATTACGTGCCCTTTATGGTTTTCCGTCCCTCAGAGGCGTCCGCAATGACCGGAGGCGCTTTCAGATTCTCTCAACCACCTTCTTTCCATCATGATTTTATTGAAAACAATTAACACTGGTATTGCGGATTGTCAAGGATAATTTATGACAAATGTCAACTTTTTTGGTTTTCCCGCGGCCGTGGGCATAGACGGTCCGCGGCGGGTTAAAGGTTTGCGCCGGTCGCAAGGTCTTTCAGGGATTTCTGCAGACACATGGTTATACTTCCGGCCTTGCCGTTTCCTATCTTAAACGAATCCACCCTTACAAGGGGCAGGACCTCAACGATGGAGTTCGTTAAAAACGCCTCGTCGCTTTTTTTAAGTTCCGATACTTTGACCTCCGCTTGCCTGAGAGGTATCCCCTTTTCCATGGCGATGCTCATTACGGCCTTTCGCATCACACCGGCAAGAATACCCGTTCCCCGGCCCGTGGGGGGTGTTTTTATAACCCCTCCCTTTACGATGAAGACGTTTGTGGAAGTCCCCTCGAGGATATTGCGTCCTTTCGTGAATATCCCCTCGTACGCTTTTTTTCTGGATGCCTCGATTTTGCCGAGGACATTCGGCAGGTAATTGAGGCTCTTTATGCCCCGCTTTAATAAAGTGGAGATTAATGGGGGATTAAGCCGTTCTCCAAGTAAAAAAGCGTCCACGCCGTTTCCCTGCATACGCTTGATAGTTGCCGTATCCAGCCGCCTCGCCGTTATTATGACGGTGGGTTTAATGCCTTTGATTGGCAGGAGTACGCCCCTGTCCTCCCCTCGCGTAAGCAATATCTTTATATACGCTTCATTGCGGGTAAGGTTATTTATCTTAAGGAGTCTTTCTATCTCCTGTTCCAACTCCGCGCCGTCCGGGGAGGGGATGGCGAGAAATCCCGCGCCCTCTCCGAGCCTTTCTAAATGTTCTTTCAGCAAAAAGACCCTGCCCTTATAAGCCTTCATGGTCTCAAACAGTCCGTCCCCGTAGTTAAGCCCCCTGTCCGAGACCGAAACGCGCGCCCCTTTGAGGGCGACTATCCTGCCGTTTATGTAGACCTTCTCAGATTCCATGTGGGATTACGTTTAATACCTTCAGGAAATCCTCGGCCTTGATGAGCGTTTCAGCGTATTCCTCTTCAGGGTCCGAGTCCGCGACTATGCCGCCCCCGACGTTTAAGTAAAGGTAGGAGTCCTTGCATACCGCGGTCCTTATCGCCATGGCGATATCCATGTCGCCGCCGAAATCCATCCACCCGAGCCCGCCGGTATATATGCCTCTCCTGACGGGTTCAAGTTCGTCTATTATCTCTATGGCCCTTATCTTGGGCGCCCCTGTTACGCTGCCTCCTGGGAAACATGCCTTGAGCGCGGCCGGCGCATCTATCCCCGGGCGAAGCCTTCCCCTTACCTTCGATACCATATGGTGGAGCGATGGGTATGTCTCGATTTTTTCGAAAATAACGACTTCTACCGTGCCGGGGACGGACACCCTCCCCAAGTCGTTCCTTTCAAGGTCGACTATCATGAGGTGTTCAGCCCTTTCCTTGGGACTTTGCCTGAGTTGTTCGAGGTTCACCTTGTCTTCTTCCGGGGTTTTCCCCCTCGGCCGTGTCCCTTTTATCGGCTCCACCTCCGCCACCCCGCTCTCCACCCGCAGTAACCTTTCGGGAGAGTTCGAGATTATCTGGAACCTCCCGAAGTCCATGAATGAACCGAAAGGGGCCGGGTCTTTCTTGAAGAGGGGGAAGAATACGGCAAAGGGGTCCTGGGCGCATCCTATCTTGAGCCTCTGGGACAGGTTTATCTGGTATATGTCGCCGGAGGCTATGTATCCGAGGGCCTTCTTCACGGTCTTAATATAATCCTCTTTCGTAAGGGTTGATTCGATGGAAGGGGGTTCTTTTCCGCTAAAAAGAACCGGTTCTTCTCTTCCGGGTTTTTTAGAATTCAAGAGTTTTTTTATCTCATTAAAGCGTCTCGCGCCGGAAATGCCCGGAGAAATCAGGTAACCGTCTCCCCTGCC
>JACRCB010000140.1 GCA_016219165.1 Deltaproteobacteria bacterium
AAGAGGGCTTCGACCTTTTCTCCGAGATGATAGCCACGTTGAAGGCGGAGGTTACCGAGAGGCTTTTCAAGGTTCAGGTGAGAAAAGAGGAAGAGGTGGAGGAGATAGAAAAGAGGCCGAAGCCCCAGAAGATGGTTTACGGCAGGGGCGGGGGGCCCGAAAAAGAACCCTCGAAACCCGTGCCCGTAAAAAGCGCCGTAAGGGCCGGCCGTAACGACCCCTGCCCCTGCGGCAGCGGCAAAAAATATAAAAAATGCTGCGGGAAATAGCGGGGTTACGGAAAGGTGTTTTGGGTAAACTTCGGGCACCCAGCACCACTTTGGACAGGGCTTCCTCCATAACATTCAAAACCAACGTGTCCAAAGTGGTGCTGGGCCGGGAAGGTCATATCAAAATGTTTTTTCGTAATCCTGTAACATACTGGTGTTGGTAAAGTGGCCGGCGAATCCAATATTAGAAGACTCTCTGTAAGGGGTTTCAGGGCGGGGGGCATTGCCTCCGGCATTAAAAAGGGGGGCAGGAAAGACCTCGCCCTTATAGTAAGCGATAGCCCGTCGAGCGTTGCCGGGGTGTTTACCTCAAACAGGGTCAAGGCCGCGCCTGTTTTATTCGACATAAAGAGGGCCGGGAAGGGTGTCTCAAGGGGTGTAATAATAAACAGCGGCAACGCAAACGCGTGCACCGGGGAGAAGGGGTTCAGGGACGCAAAGGCCATGGCAAAGGCCGCCGAAGGGGCGCTGGGGCTTAAAGATGGAAGCCTCCTCGTTGCCTCTACCGGTGTTATAGGGGTGCCGCTGCCCATAG
Organism: Deltaproteobacteria bacterium; assembly: GCA_016219165.1. Taxonomy (GTDB): domain Bacteria; phylum Desulfobacterota; class GWC2-55-46; order GWC2-55-46; family DRQE01; genus JACRCB01. The sequence continues at coordinate 805 of JACRCB010000140.1, forward strand.
AAAAGATTACCTCGTCCATCCTCCGGCTCTCTCAGAGATTAAGCCCCTCCGGATGGATGGACGCCGCGGAGGCGATTCGCACAACCGACGCCTTTGCGAAGGCGGCGGTCAAAAAAAAGAGGATAGGCGGAAGGGATGTAACCCTTCTCGGCATAGCAAAGGGCGCCGGCATGATATGCCCCGATATGGCCACCATGCTCGCCTTTTTTGCAACGGACGCCGTGATGGACTCTGCTACTCTTAAGGATGCGCTTTCCAATGCCGTCCGCCTTTCATTCAACCGCATAACGGTAGATAACGGCACCTCGACAAACGATACCGTCCTCATATTCGCAAACGGCCTTTGCGGCGGGCAACCCATCCGCGCCGGAGGACAAGGGTTTGCCGCCTTTTCAGAACTCTTAACCGAACTCTCTTTAAAACTTTCCCACATGGTTGTAAGAGACGGCGAGGGCGCCACACGGTTCATCGCCGTAGAGGTGAGGGGTGCTGTAAGCGAAGGCGAGGCAAAAGCCGCGGCGCGCAAGATAGCGGGCTCGCTCCTTGTAAAGACCGCTTTCTTCGGGGGAGACCCGAACTGGGGGAGGATAATGGCCGCGCTCGGAAGTTCCGGCATAAAGATGAGGGAGGGGTCGGTCGAGATTTACCTTAACCGGGTCAGGGTCGTGGAAGACGGCATGGATACGGGGATGGAAAAGGCCGCGGCCAGGGCGATTAAAAAAAGGGATGTGACCGTCGAGGTCGACCTCAAACTCGGCAGCCACATTTATAAACTCTGGACAACCGACCTTTCGTATGATTATGTAAGGATAAATTCGTCTTACAGGAGCTGATTGTCAGGGATTAGAAAAACCGGAGGTTTCCCGTATGGAACTCATGGCAAAGGAATCGGACAGGTGGCTCAGGCAATCCGAGTATGACCTTAAGGTTGCGCAGTGGAATCTCGAAGGCGGGTTTTTCGCGCCCGCGTGTTTTTTCTCGCAGCAGGCCTCTGCAAAGGCCCTCAGGGCATTCCTTTTCTTCAAGAAAGAGGACGCCAGGGAGACCCGTTCCGTCGTGGAACTCCTGGAGAGGGCCATAACCTATCAAGAGGGGTTGAAGGACTTAGTAGAGGGCGCGGGAAGGCTCGATATATATTATAAAACCTCCCGCTTCCCCGACGCTATCCCCGGAGGCATACCCGCGGAGGTTATAACGGCAAAGGACGCCGCGGAGGCGATAAAAACGGCCTCCGACATTATAAGGGTGGCCGAAGAGACAAGGAAAGAGTATCTTCCCGAAACCCTCTGAGCCCAAGGGGGCAAATACTGGGGATGATAAAGACATTGCCAGAGGCTATCGCATATATATTTATCTTCGCCTTCGCGGCCGCTGTCGGCAGTTTCCTGAACGTATGCATCTGTAGAATCCCCATAGGCAAATCCATAATCTCTCCCGGCTCCAGGTGCCCCTCCTGCGCCTGTCCCATCCTTTTCTACGACAACATACCGGTTGTAAGTTACATCCTCCTCCTCGGCAGATGCAGGAGATGCAGGGAAAGGATATCCTTTGAGTATCCGTTCGTCGAGGTCCTCACCGGCTTTATGGCGCTCTTTTTATACGGGAGGTTCGGACTCACTCCAATCGTCTTTGTTTATTTCCTGCTTATCGCCTCCCTCATCGTTATAACATTTATAGACCTGAGCCACAGGATAATCCCGGACGTGATAAGCCTGCCCGGGATTGCGGCGGGGATTATACTCTCGGGTTTATTATCATACCCGGCAATGTATCCGGGTGTCATCGATTCGCGGGCCGGGATACTCGCCGGGGGGGGGATTCTCCTCATAATCTCGGTTTTCTATTCCCTTTTGACAGGCCATGCGGGGATGGGAGGGGGGGATGTGAAATTGCTCGCCATGGTGGGGGCATTCCTTGGCTGGAGAGGGGTTTTCTTTACCCTTTTTGCCGGCTCCTTAGCGGGCGCGGCAATGGGTCTTATCCTTATGCTTTTCTGGGGCAAAAAGAGTAAATACGCGGTCCCCTTCGGGCCGTTTCTTTCGTTCGGCGCCGCCGCGTATACATTCTACGGCAGGGAAGTTATCAACTGGTACATTTCAGGCGTGTGGCGTATATGAAGTTAACCTACGGGCTCAGGGGGCTCAGGGCGCAGCTTGTATCCGGCATAGTCATAATAACGATTGCCGCGATAGGGTTCATGGGGGTTTTGAGCATAACGCTGTTGCAGGCCAACGCCCTGCGCGGCAAGATAAACGAGGCCGAAGATATCGCGAGGCTGCTTCGCCTTGCCCTGCCCGGCGAAGCGGCCATGCCCGCGTTTGGGGACTACGCAAGGAAGGTTATGAAGGACCTCGGCATACCCTTCCTGAAGGTAAGCGATTACAGCGGAAGAATGGTTTTTACGGAGGGCAGGGACGAGGAGGCTCGCGGCGAAGTCGTATTTTTTGAAGACGGAATAAAGATATACAGGGCCGGAATAGGTGTAGGGTCGCATCTTTATGTAATCGTGGCCCCTTCGCTCGGCGGCGGGGTAACCGGTCAGTCCGTAAGTTTTATTGTTTCGCTCGCGGACATAGATTCGTATGTCTCGACCATGAGGAGGTTCATGGTTCTTTATGCCCTCCTGGATTCGGTAATCATAATAGCGTTCGGCGTTTATTTCCTTTCTTTTTTTATAATAAGGCCGGTAAAGAGGCTTGAAGGCGCGGCCTCCCGGATTGCCGCGGGAGAACTCGGGGTGAGGGCCGATGTGAGGACAAACGACGAAATCGGCTCTCTCGCGGCCGCGTTCAATACCATGGCGGCGAGGCTCAGGGAAGAGTTCGGGAGGCTTGAGAGGATGAACACGGAACTTCTGGACAGGGAGGAAGAACTCCTTAAGACAAGAACCCTCGCCTCCACCGGAAGGCTCGCCGCCGGGGTTGCCCATGAAATCGGCAACCCCCTCGGCGTTGTAAGCGGGTATCTCGATATATTGGGCAGGGGGCTTAAGACGCGGGAAGAAGAAAAGGATATAATCAAAAGAATGGAAAAAGAGGTGTCGAGGATTAACTCCATCGTAAGGGAATTCCTCGATATCTCGAGGCCCTCGGTGAAACCCCCCGAAGAGACAGATTTGAACGCCGTTATAAAAGAGACCGTGGAACTTTTTTCTTTCCACAGGGACTTCAAGGGGGTGAAGGCGGAACTTAAGTTGAAAGGGGTTCTGCCGCCTGTTATGATAGACGGGGATAAACTGAGGCAGGTGTTCATGAACCTTCTTATAAATGCGGCCGAGGCGATGCCTCAAGGAGGGGTGATTACGGTGGAGACGGATAAGGAGGGGCGTAGGGCCGGGCATGCGGCCGTGGCGAGGAAGAGAAGCGGGGATACGGATTTCACTCCGGCCTCGGAACGCAGGCTCAAGGAATACGTCGTTGCAAGTTTTATTGACAGGGGTTCGGGGATAAACAAGGAGGAACTGGATAAGATATTCGACCCCTTCTTTACCACAAAGCCTCCGGGCAAGGGCACGGGCCTGGGGCTCTTTATCTCCGAAAGCATCATAAAGGCGTACGGCGGCACGATAGAGGCGGAGAGCGAACCCGGAAAGGGTTCTATCTTCAGGGTGCTTCTTCCCGCTCGCCCCTCCTCCCCTCCCGGAGACAAGTTGGTGGAGGGGGCTTAGAGGCTCTGCCGGAGGAACATAATAGATGAATATACTCGTCATAGACGACGAAGAGAATATGCGCCACATGCTTTCGGTCATGCTCAGGAAAGAGGGCTATCAGACCGCTTCCGCCCCGTCCGCGGGCAACGCATTGAAGGCGCTCGAAAAAGACGGGTTCGATTTCATCCTCTGCGATATAAAGATGCCGGGGATGGACGGGCTTCAATTCCTCAAGGGATTGAAGAAGGCAGGAGTAACGTCCACCGTTATAATGATGAGCGCTTACGGGACGGTCGACATGGCGCTTGAGTGCGTGAAACTCGGGGCTTACGACTACATATCGAAACCGTTCAAGTCGGATGAGATAATACTTACGATAAAGAAGGCCGAGGAAAGGGAGAAACTTAGAAGAGAGAACTCAAGGCTCAAGGCCGATTGGGCAAGGGATTATGAGACTATCTACACGAAAGACGCATTGATGGCGGAGGTTCTTTCGCTTGTAAAAAGGGTTGCGGACTACGATACGACGGTCCTTATAACCGGGGAGACGGGCACGGGAAAGGAACTCATCGCCCGGGCAATCCACAGGATGGGCAGGAGAAAAGACGGCCCGTTCGTCCCGATAAACTGCGGGGCCATACCCGGGACACTCCTCGAAAGCGAACTGTTCGGCCATGTAAAGGGCGCGTTTACCGATGCGGTCAGGACAAAAAACGGCCTTTTCCATGAGGCGGGCGGCGGGACGCTATTCCTCGACGAGGCCGGAGAACTCCCCGTGGAGCTGCAGGTGAAACTCCTGCGGGCGCTCGAGGACGGAGAGGTGAGGAGGGTGGGGGATACGAAGGCCGAGAAGGTCGATTGCAGGGTCGTGGCCGCGACCGTAAGGAACCTCGAGGAAGAAATAAAAAGGGGCAACTTCCGGGAAGACTTATATTACAGGCTCAATGTCATATCCATAAGGGTCCCCCCGTTAAGGGAGAGGACCGGGGATATCGAGGGGCTAATATATCTTTTCCTCGAAAAATATTCGAAGAAGTACTCGAAGCCCATAAAGGGCATTGAAGAGGACGCCATGAAATCCCTGTTTCGATACCGGTGGCCGGGCAACGTCCGCGAACTCGAAAATATCATGGAGCGGGCCGTGATACTCGAAGATTCGGATATGGTGATGGCGTCTAACCTCCCAATATTCGAGGAAAAAAGGACCCATGGCCTTGCCTTCGATACCATCTCGATAAAGAAGGCGGGCGAGGCCCTCGAAAAAGAACTTATAAAGAAGGCCCTCGAGATGACCAAGGGCAATAAGACACGGGCCGCGCAACTCCTCGAGATAAGCCACAGAGCGCTCCTATATAAGATAAAAGGTTATGAACTGTGAAAAGATTTCATAGTTTCTTTAGCCTCACGGATAAAAATTGTTTTAAAATCAAATAGTTGAATTTGGCACGAGGATTGCATTGAAATCAAACATGGAAAAGGGCTTCTCCCTGCTGGAACTTTTAGTTGTGACAGCGCTCATAGCGGTCATGCTCGCGGTATCGGTTCCGCTTCTTGTCCAGCAGATGCCAAAGTGGCACATGAACGGCACGGCAAGGGACGTAAAGGCTAAACTCATGATGGCAAGACTCAGGGCGATACAGGAGAATAAGACATACGGGGTGAGTTTCACCCTCGGCGCAATTGACAGTTACAGGGTTGTAATGTGGAACGGGGCCAGTTGGGTGAACGTGGGGGTGGTTGCCGAGGGTTCTTCAGACATAGATATAGTGCCTGCGGATTGTGTCGGAACGAGGATTGAGTTCAGCGCCAACAGCGCCGCGGACGGCGAAAACGGATGTAACCCGGCAAGCGAACTTCTGGCCGTTAAGGTAAAGACAACGGCCGGGGGGTTTGATGAGCGGAATATATACATGGACACCTACACCGGGAACATGAAGATAGAATGATATGAAGATAATGCGCCGTAGATATAATCCCTGCAATCCCCCTGCCTTATTATCCGTATTATCCGGGGGAGGGAACGGTTTTACCGTGCTCGAGGTTCTGATATCCCTTGCCATCCTTTCGATTGCGCTCATAGCCCTTGCCACCCTCGCAAGCCAGAGCATGAAGGCGACCGAAAGCGGCAAACGCCTGACCCAGTCCTTGAATATAGCAAACGAAAAACTGGAAACGCTCAAGGCCATACCTTATACGAACATACAGTCGGGCGGAACCGACGGCAATATCTCGAGGCTATGCACCGGCGCGGCCGGCACCCCCCCGGTCTTTACCTGCACCCCCACATCCAGCACCGCCACAAGGGAAAATATGATTTTTACATGGAAGTGGACCGTCACATACATGGACCTCGACGCGGACGGACAGTATTACTCCATCGCCCCCATAATAGACGGAGACGACATAAAGAAAGTCGAGGTCAAGGTGGACTGGACCGACCTTTTCGGCCCCCACACGACAGCGCTGAAGACACTGAGGTCAAGGCTATGAACGTTCCCTTACGAGAGAGGCCGGGATTCTCAAGCGAGAGGGGTTATACGCTCCTTGAGGTGATAGTGGCGCTCGCCGTCACCGCGATACTTATGGGGGGTGTTTACAGCCTATATATCGCCTTCTTTAAGAAAACGAGCGAGCAGGCGCTCCTCATAGAGGCGCAGCAGGATGCGAGGGCCGGGGTAAATACCATGGAGAAGGACATTATCCTCACGGGGCACGATGTCCAGGATACCGTCTCCCCCATAATCACGGCGGACGTAAGCGAGGTGGAATTCAGGTATGTAAATACCGACGGCGCCCCGCTTAAGGTAACTTACAAGTCCCAGAACGGCAAACTCGTAAAGCAGGTGTGTGAGCAAGCGCCTTCGGACTGGACCGGCTGTTCGGACTCGAATTGGTATACCGTGATAGAAAACCTCGATACCGCGGCCGCCGGAGGCGGACTTGAGTTCGGTTACTATGACCAGAACGGCGCCTCGATTGCGGCCCCGGTTGCTTCCGCCAATCTCGGCAGCATAAGATTTATGAAGGCGACCCTCGTAACGAAGACATCCGTTCTCCCCACCGGGCAGACAAAATCCGTTACCGCTTCCACGGAGGTGAGGCTTAGGAACCTCTATCTCACAAGCGCAGGCGGGGACGCCACCGAACCGGCCCAGCCCACCGGCCTTGAGGTAAGGGAGGACACCCTTGGCGCAAGGACCGGGATATGCGGGAGGATGAGGGTCAGGTGGGATAAGGACACGGTAACTGCGGACATCGCCTACTACAGGGTATTCTACACCCTCAGCGGGGTGGAAAAAAACGTCAAGGTGAGCATTACGGAGTTGACCGACCTCGGCGCGGAATACGAATACACCATCGCCCCGGGCTGGGACTCGGCCGCCAACGATTGGAACCTGCAGCATACGCCCTCGGACGGCTCGGCAATAAAGACCTATACGGTGGGGATAAGGTCGTACGATAATTCCCACAACCCGAGTCTGCTTTCAACCGAGGTAAGCGGCAATCCCGTCCCATCGAGAGGCACTTCCACCTTCGGGGACGGGGGGGCGAACGACACCACGGTAAACCCCTCGAAACTGGCCGCGGTTACCGGATTTACAGGGACGGACGGGGCAAACGACGGCGAGGTCGTTTTGAGTTGGACCGGGTATAATACCTCCACGTACCCGGACATCAGCGGGTTCAGGGTATACAGGAATACATCGGACTTTTCCTCTTATCCGGTCTCCCCCGGAGGGAGCGTCAAATGGCTTGCGAACGAGACCGGAGGGGGGGGGATGACAAAACTTGCATCAAGCGCAACCTCCTTTACCGACAGAGACCCGGCGCTCGATGGGTGCAGGGTTTATTACTACGCCATCGCGCCCGTAAACTGCGACGGCACGTTGGTGACGGACGAAGGGGGCGACCCCAACGAAAAGAAGTATATCATATCCGACTATACGGTTGCATACGGCGACGGCGCCGGCTCAGGAACGGATTCCCCATCGGGTTCGGATACCGCGCCGCCGGACATGGTTTCGCCCGCGGCCCCGGTTATCGGCGTAAGGGCCGGGTGGAAGAGGGTTGCGGTCTCCCTTACCCAGTCCGGCGCGGCTGACTTGGACCAGACCTGCGTCTATGTAAACCCGGACGCTGCTTACCCGGCGCTCCTCTCGACCCAGGGCGCAGATAAATGTTTCAATGTGAATACGGGTTCCACCCCGGAGGCGAGGCTGGTGCCGGATTCGGGAGGGGTGTTTACCCAGGCCGAATTGGGCCAGGGCCAGTCCACCTCTTTCTGGCACGACTCGATGACCGTGGAGAGCCCGTCTTCTCCAACGCTTATGGAGAGCGGGACATATTCCTACGGGGCGGTTGCGTTCGACCTGTGCGGCAACGGCTCCGACGTCTCGCAGGCGCAGGATACGACAACGCTTTGCGGCGAGGACCCCTCTGGCAAGCCCGAGTGGCCCGGCAGCCCCTCCATCACCGCGTCATGCTGCGACGACATCCCGACATGCTGCGGGAACGAGCCTCAGGGGGTGGTCCTTTCGTGGACGCCCATACCGAGCGACTTAAGCCAGCCCTCCAGCGCGGCAAACCCCTACGACCTCGCGGGCTACAGGGTCTTCAGAGACACCAACAGCGACTTTAGTTCAGCCACGATGGTCTCCGGCAGCGCGCCTTTCTGGGGTTCGAGTTTCAATGACGCATCCGTCGCGGACGGCAATACCTATTACTACATGGTGGTTGCTACGGACTGCCCTTATGAGAGGTTAAACCCGTCCGAGGCAACTATAAAGGGCGATATGCTCAGCGGCGCGCTCAGTTCCCTGCAGGTCGGGCCGGTCCGCCCCGGAAAGGTTCAGAGGGACGAAAAATGCCCGGGCTCCGGCAACTGCACGCAGGACGACCACAGGGAGATACTAACGGGCGTTGACATGAACAACTCTTCCGGAAGCGGCACAGGGGCAAGTTCGATTTCCGGCGTCGTCATAAGCGGCGGCGAGGTGACGGCCGTTACTTCGTCCTCGTTCTACCACAACAAGGCGACGTTTTTCTTCAGGAATACCTCCGCAAGCACCCTCGCGATACAGGGCGCGACAATAAGCTGGGTCAACAGCGACGCATATCTAAGGAAGATTACGATAGGCGGAGGCAGGAGCGGGACAGGGGAGGCATCCACCGATGTGAGCGCAACCCCTACGAGCCTCACCCCGACCGAGGCTGACCCTTATACGAGAAGCATTTCCAATATAGACCTGACCGGGAATTCAGCCGCAGAGGTTCCCGCGGGCAGCCGGTACACGCCGGTTACGTTTGAATTCAAGGACTCGTCCGGCAACCCCACGGTAGACATGAGGGGCGATAAACTTAAGGTTACGCTCAATGTGAAGAACGGCAACGACACTGACCATACGACCACAACGAGTTGCGTGAGTTACCTGACCGTGTCGCAGAATCTCGAAGGGGTGGACGTATCCATAGGCCCGAGCGTTACGGCAACCCAGCAGGATAAACCCAATAACCCGACCTCGGGTTACGGGGTCCCCGGGATAACGGGCAACAACACGGTCGTATCCGGGGTTGACGGCCCGATAATAGTAGACGCCATCGTTGACGTCAAGGTGTCCTCGATTATTTCGAGCAACACCGTCAATGTCCAGACCCAGCAGAGGGTGGACGTAACATCCGTAAAACTCTATTACAAGGATACGGCTAAGACGGTTACCACAGCGCCTTCAACCGGCTACAAGGAGGTTGCGATGAAGGACAGCGGCGGCGCGGACTGTGTAATCGCCGGCTCCGCCGTAAGCGGGACCTGTTCCGGCACTATCCCGCATAAGGACGGTGAGCGGGTCTGGTATTACATAGCCGCAATTGACGGGGACGGCAACTTCGAGAGGGACCCGGAAAGGGGGGCCGGCGCATACGTATACGACCAGAAGACCTTCAGCGTGTGCGACGTAACGCCGGATAAGCCCACGAATCTTGCCGGGGTATCTTCTCTTTTCGGCGCCGGCCCCAACTATCAGGTGGCGCTTACATGGAATGCGGTTACGCAATACTCAAACGGCACAAACCTTCAGGCGGGAGATTCGATAACTTATAAGGTCTACAGGGGCGGGGTGGAGATAGCCACGACCGCAAATACGAACTATACCGACACCAACGCCGGGGCCGGGCTTGCCTCAGGAAATGTTTACTCCTACTTTGTTAAGGCGGTCAATACCTGCCCGAAGACAAGTGAGGCCTCCTCCACAACCTCCGTCTGCGTCGGGGCAGGCGGACAGGCGAGCATAAACGTGAGCACAAACCAGATTAATGCCGGAGGGAGTTATACCGTTACTGTTTTCGATTGCCTTGGTGTAAGCTTCGGGCACGAACTCGACAGGGACTGCGTAAACGGCACCACTGCGCAGTGCGTGCACGACATAGGCGGGGCGAATTCGTACAAGAATACCTCTTCAAGGACGGGCGCCGTTTACGCGCCCGTGGTCGTGGAAAAGACAGATATCGGCACCGGCATATTCGAATCAACCGTTACAACCGCGCTGGACAACTCGGCGAACCTCAAAGTTGACCCGAACCAGTCCTCGGCCCCTGCCTATACGGATACGATAGCGGTCTTCTATACATGGGCGTCCCCGAATACGGTGAATGTAACCGTTAAGCCCAACCCCTGCGACACGACTCCGTCCGCGCCTGTCCTCAACTCCGTAACCACGCAGGGGCAGAATATCACGGTAAGGTGGAGCGCGGTTACGACAAACGTAAGCGGCCCTCCAATAGGCCCTCCCGGCTCAAACGACCTCGCGGGCTACAATGTATACGAGAGGGTTATAAAGAATGACGGCACCCTCGTCATAGACTGGCATGACCACTCTCCGGGCGTATCTCCGGTGGCCAATTGCGCCGCTGGCAGCTGCTCGGTAACCTTTTCCGCTGACCACGGTCTTGTAAATAAAAACATATACTATTACAAGGTTACGGCCTACGATACCTGCAGTCCTACCGTAAAGGAGAGCGCATACTCCAACACGGGGAACGAGTAGGTTTCCCCCTCTCTCCCATCGGGGAGAGGGCCTGCCCCCGCGAAAGCGGGGGGTGAGGGTGCATAGATGAGGGGGCACAGGCAAAGGGCATGATATATGAAGTTGATAGATAAGATAAAAGACGAAAGAGGCTTCGCCCTCGTGCTTTCCCTTGTTGTCATGGCCGCGATGACGGCCATAGGGATTGCGGCCGTCATGACGTCCACTACCGACATGCTCATCGCAAGAAACGACAGGGAGGCGAAGACAGGCTTTTTTCTCGCGGAATCCGGCATAGAGGAGGCTATAGGCAGGATGGACCTCGCAATGAGCCACGCAAGATACGTGGGAGAGAGTTTCGCCGAAAGGCAGACGCGTATTGCCGGAACACCCACTACCTTTGCCGCCAATTCCTGCACCTCCGCCGTCTTGAA
>JACRCB010000141.1 GCA_016219165.1 Deltaproteobacteria bacterium
CCCAGAGATACAATTTTTCAGAGTTTCCTTAGGGCTGTCAGGCGTCCCGTGCATGACAGCCGGAAGAACTTTTTCCTCCCATGGCTGTAAGGACACAGAAAAGCATCGGACCAGACCGTATCCCGCCCCACAACCTCGAGGCAGAGCAGGCAGTCCTCGGAAGTATCCTCCTTGAGAAGGACTCCATCGCGAGGGTGATAGAGATTCTCTCTCCGGACGGAGGGGATTTCTACAGCGACGTCCACGCGCGTCTTTTCATGGGGATGGTATCCCTCTTCGAAAAAAATATCCCGGTCGATATAGTCACCTTAACGAACCTTTTCAAGGATTCGGATGTCATGGAGGGCGTAGGGGGTCTTTCCTACGTCGGCGCGATAGCGGAGGCAACGCCTACCGCGGCGAACCTGGTCTACTACGCAAACATCGTCAAGGAGAAGTCCTTACTCCGCAAGCTCATAAACGCGGCCACGGAGATAGTGAGGAAGGGCTACGAGGCCGGGGATTCCATAGAGGAATTCGTAGACGACGCCGAACGCATAATATTCCAGGCCTCGCAGGACAGGACTAAAAAATCGTACTACGCCCTGAGGGACCTTACCAAAGACACCTTCGAGACCATCGAGAAACTCTATGGGAAGAAGAGCCATATCACGGGAGTGCCGATGGGCTTTAAGGACATAGACATGCTGACATCGGGTCTTCAGGATTCCGACCTTATAATAATAGCCGGACGCCCGAGCATGGGCAAGACGGCGTTTGCCTTGAACATCGCCGAATACGTTGCGATAGAGGCGGAGACCCCGGTGCTCGTTTTCTCCCTCGAGATGAGCAAAGAGCAGCTCACCCAGAGGCTTCTGGCGTCGAGGGCGAGGGTTGATATGAGCAGGTTAAGGAAAGGGTACCTTAATGAAGAAGACTGGTCGAGGCTTACAACGGCCGTCGGGACCCTCTATGAAGCGCCGATATTTATAGACGACACCCCTGCGCAGACAGTGCTGGAACTGAGGGCTAAGGCAAGGAGGTGGAAGAACGAACTTAAGTTTAAACTCGTCATAGTCGATTATCTTCAACTTATGCGTGGCAGGAACAGGGTGGAGAGCCGCGAGCAGGAGATTTCCGAGATTTCGCGTTCCCTGAAGGCCCTTGCAAAGGAGTTGAATATTCCTGTCATAGCCCTGTCGCAACTGTCGAGAAAGACGGAACAGAGGGAAGGCAGCCGCCCCCAATTGTCGGACTTGAGGGAATCCGGGGCCATAGAGCAGGACGCGGACGTGGTGATGTTCGTCTACAGGGAAGGTCTTTACAAGCCCTGCGACTGCCCCAGGGAACTCTGCACATGCGGCGTAAGACGCAAGGCCGAGATAATCGTTGCGAAACAGCGTAACGGCCCGACAGATACGGTTAAACTCACGTTCTTGAGTGAATTCACAAGATTCGAAGACCAGGCACAGGGCGATTACGCGGATATCCACGGCGAGTGGGTGGAATAGAAGAGTCCGGGCCTTCCCCCGCGCACAAAGAGCGCATCTCAAGTTTTTTTCCGCCGTCTTTCCCATGATTCCACAGACCCGGGAGCGGTCTTTGACGGTTCTTTCCTCAGTCCGGGAATTTTCGCAGAAAAGTTCCTATACCTCCAGAAATTCTTATATAAACTTATATAAAGGAACCGAAGGTCCTTAGAAAGGGGTTCCGGGGGAATCTTTTACAAAAACCCTCCTCCGGTAACTAAAAAAAGTGGAAAGATTCGCGGACGTTGTAATAAGCCTTCCCATAGACGGCGTTTTTACCTATGAGGTGCCGGACCATCTAAAAGGCGCTTGCACGGTGGGTACGAGGGTGCTTGCGCCGTTTGGCAAACGCTCGGTCACGGGGTATATAGTAGCGCTTAAGAAGGATGCGGCCGTAAAAGGCATAAAACCTATAATAGACGTGCTCGACGCTTCGCCTCTTTTCGATGAGAAGAGGCTTAAGTTTTTTAAGTGGCTTTCTTCATATTATCTTTCGCCTCCTGGGGAGGTCTTCTCCCTCATGCATCCTTCCTCTGAAAATATAAAGAGTTTCAGGCATTTTTTCCTTACGGAAAAAGGTAAGCATTTTCTCGATAATCCCGGGAGACCTCCTTCAAAGGAAGATTCACTCGCACACGATGTACTTAAGGCCGTAGGCCGCGGCATAACCCTCGCTTCACTCCAGAGGAAACTTAAGAAAAGGGCCATCCACTCGACTATCGAGGGGCTTAAAAAAGAGGGGCTTATAGGCGAGGAGGCGCGCATTAATCCCGGCGCGAAGGGAAGGGTCGAGAGATTTGCCTCTGTCAGGGCGGGCTGTAACACGCGGGAGGCGTCCTGGAAGATAAAGAGATTCTCCCTTCAGGAAAAGGTCTTGGAGTATCTGAAAAAAAACGGGGAAACGCCGGTAACCCTGTTGCGGAAAAACATGGGCTCAATCGACGGGGCATTGAAAAGGCTTGACAAGAAAGGAATGGTGACGATTGCGGAGCGGGAGGTCTTAAGGTCCCCCCTTAAAGATACCTCCCCCCGCCCTTTAGACCACGAACTGAATGCGGAGCAGGAAAAGGCGGTGGAGATTATACTAAAAAATGCAGGGGGCGGGTTTTCCCCGCATCTCCTTTACGGAGTAACCGGAAGCGGGAAGACCATCGTTTACATAAAGGTTATCGAAAAGGTGGTTTCTTCCGGGAAAAAGGCCCTCTTCCTTGTCCCTGAGATAATTCTTACCGAGAGGGTATCCGCTTATCTGAGCGCAAAGTTTCCGGGCAGGGTAGCGCTCCTCCACAGCGCCCTCTCCGAGGGGGAAAGGTATGATGAGTGGCAGAGGATACGGAGAGGCGAGGTCGATTGCGTCATAGGCGCAAGGAGCGCTCTTTTTTCGCCGCTCAAAGACCTCGGGGTTATAATAGTCGATGAGGAGCACGACCCCTCGTATAAGGGAGAAGCCGGTGTGAGATACAATGCGAGGGATGCGGCGATGATGCTCGCGAGCATCATCGGTATCCCGGTAATACTGGGCTCGGCGACCCCTTCGCTTGAGACGTTCTATAACGTAAAAACGGGAAAGATTACCCCGGTGTATCTCAAGAAGAGGGTTTCGGGCGCGGCGATGCCAGAGATAGAACTCCTCGACATGCGGGGGGTTAAAGGGACGTTCCTCTCAGAGAGGCTTATTTCCCTTATGAAAGAGGCTATTGAAAAGGGCGGACAGGTGCTTCTTTTTTTAAACAGGAGGGGTTTTTCGAATTTTCTTTTATGCGGGGACTGCGGCCACACCGTAAAATGCGTAAACTGTTCGGTAACCCTTACCATGCACAAACGCGCCGGTTGTCTTAAGTGCCATTACTGCGATTTTTCCATGCCCATACCGCGGGGTTGCCCGAAGTGCGCCGGCCATAACCTGAAAGACCCGGGGGTCGGCACGGAGAGGGTCGAAGAAGAGGTAAGGAGGCTTTTCCCGAAGTCCGGGGTTGCGCGCCTCGACAGGGACACATCGAGGAAAAAGGGTTCCGCAAGGAAGATAATAGACGCCGTTGAGGAGAGGAGGGTGGATATCCTCGTAGGCACGCAGATGGTTTCAAAGGGGCACCACTTCCCGGGGATAACGCTCGTCGGCATAATCTCGGGGGATACGTCCCTCAACATCCCGGATTTCAGGGGCGCGGAGAGGACGTTCCAACTCATATCCCAGGCCTCGGGAAGGGCCGGAAGGGGGGGGGATGAGGGGGGGGGGGACAGGTCCAAGGTCATAGTCCAGACCCTTAACCCCGGGCATTTTTCGTTTGAGAGCGCAAGGAAACACGACTACGAGGGGTTTTTCGAAGAGGAATTGAAATCGAGGGAAGAGGCCCATTTCCCCCCGTTTTTCAGGCTTGCACAATTGAGGGTCGAGGGGATAAAGGAAGAAAAGGTTGTTGAAGCCGTAACTTCCATAAAAAATATCGCGGAAAAACTCTCTAAAGGGTCAGGAGACGTAATCGTGCTGGGTCCGGCCCCATGTCTTATCGAACGCCTTAATGGAAACTTCCGGCGGCAGATGCTTTTTAAGAGCAGGCATGCCTCTAAACTCAACAAGTTTATGACACTCCTAAAAAAGGGGTTTGAAGGAACTATACCCCGCGGTGTCAACGTTGTAATCGATATCGACCCCTCGGCGGCGGTTTAACGGGCCGCCGGATAGAATACCTTTTCCAACCCGCCAGATTTTTTATTCAAATAGGCATCCAAAATGGGTTATAATATGTGAAATAGGTTCAAAACACGGGTGTGACATATGGCACTGTTGGAAATTCTTAAATACCCTCATCCGCTTTTAAAGAAGAGGGCCTCTGCGGTAGGTGCGGCCGACTCTTCGATAAAGAGTCTTATGGAAGACATGCTCGAGACGATGTACCATAATAAAGGGGTGGGGCTTGCGGCAAACCAGGTCGGTGTGGACAAGAGGGTCATTGTGCTCGATGCCCCGAAGGTCGAGATAGACACGGAGATTGCGGAGGGGAAGCCGGAGGGTAAGGAAGTCGAGCGGGTGATACTTAAACTTGTGAATCCCGAGGTGGCCGGCGTAAGCGGCGAGATAAGATACGAGGAGGGGTGTTTAAGCCTGCCCGGCATTACGGCGTATGTCAAGAGGGACAAGAACATGGTTGTAAAGGCGCAGGATGAGGACGGCAGGAATGTAGAGATAAACGCGAGCGGCCTCATCTCCATAGTGCTCCAGCACGAGATAGACCACATAAACGGCATTCTCTTTGTAGACAGGCTCAGCCGTCTGCGGCGGGAACTCATCTTGAGAAAATTCAAAAAAGCCATGGAGGCGGAAAGGGTTCTTTAGCCTGGGAGGGACGATAGTTCGACCGAGGATATTGTTTATGGGGACGCCCCTGTTTGCGGTCCCCCCTTTGAGGGCCCTCGTGGAAAGAGGCTTCGACGTCGTCGGGGTCGTAACGCAGCCGCAAAAGCCGTTTGGCAGGGGCGGTAAACTCATCCCGGCGCCCGTCAAGGAATTCGCGCTCAGGTGGAACCTCGGCCTTCTCGAACCCGTAAGTATAAGGGAAGAACGGTTTGTAAACAAACTCAAATCCCTTTCTCTCGACTTGATAGTTGTCGCCGCATACGGTAAGATGCTGCCGGAGTCCGTTCTCGGCATTCCGAGGTTTGGCTGCGTAAACCTGCATGCCTCGATATTACCCTCTTACAGGGGGGCCGCGCCCGTAAACTGGGCCATAATAAAGGGTGAAAAGATAACTGGCGTTACCACCATGCTCATGGACGCTGGCATGGATACGGGGCCCGTTCTCCTTGCCGAGAAAGTCGAAATAGGCCGGGACGAGACGGCGGGGGAACTGAGTATAAGGCTTTCGGAGGCCGGCGCTTCCCTCCTTGCGAGGACGGTAGAGTTTTTTTTGGAGGGTAAAATCACCCCGGCCCCTCAGGACGATAAGAAGGCAACCTACGCCCCGCCCCTTAAAAAAGAAGACGGAAGGATAGACTGGAACCTTTCGGCAAAAGAGATGGAAAACCGCGTAAGGGGGCTTTGTCCGTGGCCCGGCGCATATACCTTCTGGAGGGGCAAATCCCTTAAGATACACAGGGGGGCGGCGGCGGATGGAAGAGAGGTTTTAGCATTGGGCGGGTTAAGGCCGGGCGAGGTTGTGGCAGCAGGCGGTGTTATTGTCGTCGGATGCGGAAAGGGAGTTTTCGAGATAAAAGAACTTCAACTCGAGGGTAAAAGGCGCATGGGCGCCGTAGAATTTTTAAGGGGGCACAGGCTTGGAAAAGAAGCCTTTGTTTAAAAACGAAGAGGAGTGGAGCGGAAGTCCCGAGAGCGTTCAGTACAGGCCGGACGTAAAGGTCTTTCTCCTGCTCCTCGGCCTGTGCGCGTCAGGCATTGTAGCGGCCGCGTTCATCTTCTGGTATATACCGACCGTGGGGCTGAAAAATATCCACCCCTACCTCCCCTATATAACCGGGGCGGTATTTATCGGGCTCAGCCTGTTTGTCCTCGGCGCGGTCTCAGGCATAGCGGCCTCCCTTTTGAGGGGCAAGGATGTCTTCCCGTCCCCGAGATTCCGGGGGCTTCTTGTGAAATTCTTCCTCCCCCTCATGGTCCTTTTAGGCGGGTTGCTTAAGGTGCCGAGGATAAAGATAGAGCAGGCCTTCATAGAACTTAATAACCGCATGGTAAAGGCGATGGTCAAGGCCGGGAAACGCTTCAGCCCCGAGAGAATCCTCATCCTCATGCCCCACTGCATACAGTACGATAACTGCAAGATAAAGGTTACGAGGGACGTGAAAAATTGCGCCGGCTGCGGCAGGTGCGAGATAGGCAACCTCGTAAGCCTCTCCGACGAATACCGCATAAAACTCTTTGTCCTGACGGGCGGGACAGTTGCCAGAAGAAAACTCATGGAATACAGGCCCTCCGCGGTCATAGCGGTTGCCTGCGAGAGGGACCTTACAAGCGGGGTGCAGGATGCCTACCCCCTTCCCGTCATCGCGGTCATAAACAAACGCCCCCGCGGCTATTGCCTCGAGACCGGGGTCGAGATAGAAGATATAAGACGGGCCATAAGAGACCTCCTCGGAACGCCGGCGCCCTCGGCTCCAGCCTCTTTCGCTTGACAGGAAGCAATGCTTTCCCTATCATATATATATGAACGGAGGTAATGGAATAATATGAATTATTTTAAGACATTGGTACTCTTGGCCGTCCTTACCGCCATCCTCGTATTCATAGGGGATTACGTGGGCGGGAAAAACGGCGCAGTCTTCGGCCTTATTTTTGCGGGACTTGTTAACTTCGGCGCCTACTGGTTCAGCGACAAGATTGTGCTTGCGATGTACAGGGCGAAGGAGGTTTCCGAGGCCCAGGCCCCGGAGGTTTTTTCTACCGTAAGGCGGACCGCCACCATGGCCGGGCTTCCCGTGCCGAGGGTCTATACGATAGATACGGAGACCCCCAACGCGTTCGCAACGGGAAGGAACCCGGGCCATGCGGCGGTGGCCGTTACAACGGGGATAACGAGATTACTTACGAAGGAGGAACTCTCAGGGGTTCTCGCCCATGAATTAAGCCACATAAAAAACAGGGACGTCCTCATCTCTACGATAGCCGCGACCATCGCGGGAGCGATAAGTTATATTTCGAGGATAGCGATGTGGTCTTCTATGTTAGGCGCAAGGAGGAGCGACAGGGACGAGGGGGGCGGCAATGCCATTGCCCTCATCTTTATGATGGTCGTTGCGCCCATGGCGGCCTTTATTATCCAGATGGCGATATCGCGCTCGAGGGAATATGCCGCGGACCGGGGAGGGGCCGAGATTACTGGCAATCCCCTTTACCTTGCCGACGCGCTGAGGAAACTCGCCTATTATAATAAAAGGGCGCCGATGCAGGGCGCAAACGAGGCAACCGCCCACATGTTCATAGTGAACCCCTTGAGCGGAAAATCGCTTCTGAAACTTTTCTCCACGCACCCTCCTATTGAGGAGAGGATAGCAAGGCTTGAGGCGATGGCCGGGAGAAGGTAAGGGCTTAACTGCCGTTAATGAAGGACAGCCGGAGAGAAAGATTTTCTCTCCGGTTTTTTTATTTTGATAGAGCGCAATACGTTAAGCCGCCCCCTTTGCCCATGAAAGCAAGTGAGGATTTACTTTCCGCAACCCCATAGAGGGTCTGGCAATGTTAGGTTAAAAAAAGAGTTTTCTGATAAAAGGGGTCTTTGCGTTTCTCAAGTGGCGCCGGTTACACCCCACGAAGCACAGTGCCTCTACGGGATTCCTACTCACATGGAAAGTCTATATAGTCTATGGCGGCGCTGAGGGCTTCCACATCGTAGAGCATGTCAACCCTGTATATATGCCAGTCTTCTATATTTCCGATATAGTTGCTGCCGCACCAGAGAGGATTCACCTTGTCCCTCTCAATTGCCTGGGCTAAAAGGTCATCAGCAATATTCCGTTCTACTTCGCCTGAACCGATAAACGTCCTGCGATAGTTCGGCCCGGCTCCCATAAAACTCCAATCCCAATATGATGACGCCTCGGCTATCCCATAATCAATACTGCAATATTTTAGCCCTGTGGTCATATACAATCTTATCCAGAAGAGGCTCCAATAACCTGAGGTCGTTGCATGGGGTGTATTCATCTTCAGGTTGCAACCGCTTACAGGGATGGATTCATCCTCCGGAGTCTTCATCCATATGGATTCTTCGTCACCCCCTTGTGTGTGTTCGACATCAATTTTGAATATCCCGTCTTCAACCCTGATACGCGGTGGATATTCATCATCAAAAAGTCCTGCCCATATATGTTTTGTAGTTTCGAGAGTGAAGAATACATAACCATCCCGTTGGCTTGTTACAGTGTATACTCCGCTGTCCCACGGCTCCCAGATACCGCGCTCGAGGGTTACGACCTTCCCAACAACCGCGCCTTCCTCATCTCCGAGTGTTCCATCAAAGACGAGAACGTATCTGCCTTTTTCCTTCGCATCTGTGGGTTCGGTGAACTCCACCGGCCCGCTTTGACCGCCCGGGTTTATCGAAAGAGACCACTCCCCTGCAAGATAACGGTTGTCGTATGTGTCGTCGTAGTAGAGGCTGAAAGAGCCGGACATCGGCTCACCGGAGGGGTTTTTGATTACATATCTTCCGGGGTTAAGAGGGTCTTTTGCCATGTCAATCTGGCTGCGGAAAAAGTGGTTTATGAGGCCTGCGGAGTAGCCCACGGCGCGGGGGAGGAGTTCTTTTGCATA